>JALYLU010000245.1 GCA_030774075.1 Actinomycetota bacterium
GCGGCCGCGAGCAAACGATTGCCCGCTACGGCAACTCACACGTACTTATAGGTGCCGAATCTGCGTTCCGCGGTACGGTTGATGAGCCAACGGCCAACCCCTATGCCTAACGGCCAGTGTCGGGCGAGAACGTGACAATAGATATAGGCGTCCGTCGCAGATGCGCTCGCGGATCGGGCATTCTGTGCGCGTGGAAGACCGGATCCTCGCGGAACAGATCGCGTTCTACCGAGCTGCCGCGAGCGACTACGCGTATCAACGTGTCGACCCCGGTTTTGATCTCGTCGGTCTGGATGAGTTGCTCGCGGCGATCGACGCGTTTCGTCCAACGGGCGATGTGCTGGAACTCGCATGCGGCACCGGCGTTTGGACTCAACACCTCGCTCGCTTTGCAACGACCGTTACCGCCGTAGACGCCGCACCGGAGATGCTGGCCCAGGCGCGTGCTCGGGACGGAAACGAATCGGTGCGATTCATCGAAGCCGATCTCTTCACCTGGCGATCGGACCGCCGCTACGACGCAGTTTTCTTCGGATTCTGGGTATCGCATGTGCCCGACGAGCACTTCGACTCGTTCTGGTCGCGTGTCGATGACTGCCTGCGACCCGGTGGGCGGGTGTTCTTCTGCGACGACAACCACCGCGCAGAGGACGAGTTGGTCGAGGGACGCAACTCCCCGATCGTGCAAAGGCGAACCGGCGATGGCACGCCATTCCGCATCATCAAGATCCCCTTCGAACCCGAGGAACTCGAAGCCCGACTACGCGCGGCCGGATGGGACATCACCGTGACTCCGACCACGGGACCGTTCTACTGGGGCACGGGCGGTCGATGACGCACCAGTCTACTGCTCGCGCCATAGCTGCCGATCGGCGCTTCGCAGAGGAGCAGAATCAGGGCATGGCGCGTGTGGAAGTGATCGAGGCCGAGCCTCAGCACAAGGAGGTGCTGCGCCACCTCCTGGAGTTGTACCTGCATGACTTCTCCGAGTACGACGGCGGAGACGTCGACGACAACGGTCGCTACGGCTACGAGTACCTCGACCGATATTGGACGGAGCCGAACCGTCGTCCACTGCTGCTGCGGGTCGATCGAAGGTGGGCAGGCTTTGCGCTCGTGCGGCTTGGCGAGCCGCACGACGTCGCGGAGTTCTGCGTTCTTCGGAAGTACCGACGGAGCGGCGTGGGGACGGTGCTTGCGCGCGATCTCTTCGATCGCTTTCCGGGTGAGTGGCAGGTCCGCCAGTTGTCCTCCAACACGGACGCGACCATGTTCTGGAGGAACGCGATCCCAGTGGCCTTCGTCGAAGAACTCCGCGAGGAAGGGCCGATTCAGAAGTTCACGATCCCCGTCCATGGTTGAACCGACCGCGCGCAAGATCTGCCGATCTGGCGCTCGCAAGATCACGCCGGATCGGGCAATCTGGCGCGGTGAGCGACTCCCATCTCGCGCGGTTTCCGTGCCCCTGTTGCGGACACGTGGTGTTTGAGGACGCGCCCGGCTCCGATGAGATTTGCCCCGTGTGCTTCTGGCAGGACGACATCGTGCAGTTGCGGTGGCCCAACTTCGGCGGCGGTGCGAACCGGCCGTCCCTGATCGAGGCACAGGAGAACGTCGGTCGCTTCGGCGCTGTCGAGGAGCGGCTCGTTCAGCACGTTCGCTCGGCGAAAGCTTCGGAGCAGTTGGACCCCGCGTGGCGAGCCTTCGATCCAAACAGAGACGCGATCGAGGAGCATCGTTCTGGGTTCGACTACGGCGCGACCTATGCCGATGACAGGACCGCCTACTACTACTGGATAGACGAGGACCGGTAGCGCATAACTGCCGATCGGTACTGCGACCGCGTTGAGATCATGCCGAGGCCGAGACCTCGAACACCTCCGTCGCTGTAACGGTGACACCCGAGCGAATCTGTGAGCCGACGGCGAACGCGCTCGCGAGCTGGTCGGCCTGTTCGCGAGTTTGCAGGACCACGACGCCGAGCCCGCGGCCGCGGCCGTAGTCGGTCATGAACAACCCGGACTCAAACCCGGGTCGTTGTTGCATGGCAGGCACCAGTTCTTCGCGAAGTCCTCGGCGCCCCTCGTCGGGATCCTCGCCGCTGTTGTCGACGGATACGACTGCTGCATAAGGCATGATCACGTCTCCTCGCCTGATCAAGCTCACGCATGTCTGCCGTTCCGCGGTCCCGGGGCTCTGTGGGATCCTTCCCGTATTGCGTGGTCGGCGTGCGAGCGATGAGTTTTCGGGCGTACGTCGGTCTATGTGGGTAACCAGCGTGCGACTCGCGCTGGGCGCGTGGACGAGGAGTAGTGATGTCCGAAACACCGAAACCCGTTCGGGTCACCGACGTACTGACGATTGGGGTCCCAGTCGCGGACCAGGATCGAGCACGGGATTTCTTCGTTCACACCCTCGGCTTCGAGAAGCGTATGGACGTACCGATCGGCGATGGTGCGCGGTGGATCGTCGTCGCTCCCGCGACCGCGGCGACGACGATCGCACTCGTTCGGGCGACCGATGAGAACCCCGCAGGCGTCGAGACCGGCATTCGTTTCGTTACCCCGGACGCGGACGCCGACCACGCCGATCTACTCGCCCGTGGCGTCGCCGCCGACGATGTACTGCGCTGGCCCGGCGTGCCAGCCATGTTCGCCTTCCGTGATCCGGACGGCAACGGGTACGAAATCGTCGAGGGAGCCTGATCATTGCTGCCATCGGGAGTAAGGGTGTCCTGCCCAAGCAGTTTCGAGCAACGTTGCAGAAGAGCCCCAACAGAGGTGGCTGGACGTACGTCGTCATGCCCGGTTCGGCCGAGTTCTTCGGAACCCGAGGACTTGTCAAGGTGCGCGGCACCGTGGACGGCCACCCGTTCCGAAGTTCCTTCATGGCCCTCGGCGACGGCAGGCACAAACTGCCGATCAAGGCGGACCTACGCAGGACCCTCGGCAAGAACGAGGGCGACACCGTCACGGTGCGCGTCGAAGAGCGACTCGGCAATAACACGCCATAGCTGCCGATCGGCGGCAGTCGATGCCGGGCGCGTGCTAGGAGGCTTCGCGTCAGCTCGCGGGTGGGGTGCCGCCCGTGTGGGCGTACGTCTTGTTCGTGATCCACCAGCGCCCATCGATGCGAGCAACCGTGAAATAGTCGACGAAGTCGCAACCGAAGTAATCCGTCTCGACGAGGACCGCGACGCCCGCGTCGCCGACCAGGTCGATGGTGCGAATGTCGGCTCGGTAATTCGGACCAGCGAGGCCTGGCTGGGCTTCGACGAGCTTGGTGAAGTCGGTGATCGGCTCATAGGTGTCCATGGCGCCAATGTGGCCGAACATGTGGGCGTCGGGGTGGAACGCCTGGCGCATCTTGTCGCCGTCGCCGTTGGATCCCTCGACGTACAGCTGGATGAGCGCCCGCACATCCGCGAGGTCTTGCAAGTTCTGAGCCGTCACGCTGTCTCCGATCGACGAAGTTGGCGGTCGGAGTCTGGCACAGGAATTGAGCGCCCGCGCTGGGTGAGGTGCGAGCCTCGCGGCACGACATGGCGGGACCGCCTTTCTCAGCGCATAGCTGCCGATCGGTGCTCGCTGAACGAGCGTTTGCTTCGACCAATATCGTGGATGCGGCGACCGATCCGCCAACGCGTCGGGAGGTCGACGTGGGTGTTGTCGTGGTCTCAACCCTGGATACGTCGTGACGACATACAAAGTGGGCGCTCGCGTGGGACATAGGGCGGCGGGATGGCCGTTTGCCCGGTTCACGGTGACGAGGGACGAGCTTCGCCTGACCTGTTGGCCTGTCGCGTGGTTCAGGCCGATTATCGCCACACGTGAGTCCGTCGTCGGGGTCACGGTTTCCTTCAAGCTTCGAGCAGCCGTTCTTCGAGTCGCAGGTGCTGACGATGTGTTCGCGGGCTCGGTGATCGAACTCCCTTCTCGGGCCGACCAGATTGTCGAGGAGCTACGGCGGTGCGGATACAACGTGGTCGACGAGCGTTGAAGACGTCGTAGCGCGCGTCGACCTGACGGCGCGCCATGTCTGCCGATCGGTGCGCGACTGAGGCGTCCCGGAGCGGGCAACCGGTGCGGGTTCGCGGTTGCGAGCACGACCTCCGCCACGGGCGGAAAAGCGCGCCTACGACCCGGAGATCCTGGACACTCCGAATGGAGATTCGGGAGGTCGTCGCGCGTTTTGGGCAGCGGCCCCGGTCGGAACATGGACCGCCCGGCCGACTGATCACGCGCAAGTGATCGCATTTCCGTCGTTGTGGTCTTCGGTTCTTGGTGCCAGGATGACCCACCGCTGGCCGGGTCGGCTGGTCGGACGAGGGAGTACGCGACATGGGCGGGTTGGCAGCTGTGCAGGTCTACGAATACAGCTTGAAGGTGACCGGGATGGTCGAGTTCGGGGCCAGCCTTCAGCCCATCCTTGCCGGGGAGAAACCGCCGCCGCCCGGAGGATTGCGGTTCGACGTCGCTTTCGAGGGACCGGTGACGGGGCGCCTGAACGGACGAGTCGTTGGCGTGGACTATCTCACCCTTCGTGCCGACGGGCGCGTCGATCTGGATATCAAAGCCGACATCACCACCGATGATGGCGAAAAGATTGCTCTCGCCGCGAGCGGTGTTGCGATTCCACAACCGGGCTCACCCGTGGTGGCGCTGCGTGAGAACGTCATGCTTACGACCGCGAGCGAGACCTACGCGTGGGTGAATCCGGTGCAGATCTGGGGCGTCGGCTCGGTTGATTTCAGTACCGGGGTGATCAACATTAAGGCCTATCTACCCGACTAGATACGTCCAAGCCGAGCTTCGGCGATCGACACAGTGATCCCAGCGAGTAGTACATGTCGATGGCGCTGCCGTGTGCGCCATATCTGCCGTTCGGTGTTCGCGTCGACGTGCGGGATTCGACCTGCCAACCATCGGGAGGGGTTCGAACGCCTGAAATTCTTCGCGTTGCGTCCGATGTCGGTCCTACCATCGGTTGCGTGGCCAAGACCCGAGCGATACCGAATCTCGATGACGAGGCGCTCAATATTTTCACTGACGGATCGTCCTACTCGACCCCGCGTCGCGGCGGTATCGGTTTCCGGCTTGTCTTTGTCGACGAGAGCGGGGATGAGCAGGTCGAAGACCATCAGCCGCCGGGATACCGCGGGGCGACAAACCAACAGATGGAGCTGTCCGCATGCGTTGAAGCCTTGAAGTACGTAAGCGGGCGGTATTGCACCGTCGACCTCCGCGACTACCGCAAGATCGTGATCTACACCGACAGTCGATACGTCGCCGACAACTTCACGAATGCTTTGTTCACTTGGCAAAGCAACCGCTGGACGACACGCGACGGCAACCCAGTCGAGAACGCCAAGTTGTGGAAGGAGCTGATCGTCGCTGCGCACAAGACAGGCAAGCGCGTCGACATGAAGTGGCACAAGGGACACTCGCCTTCAAACCCGCACAACAAGGAAGTCGACAGGCTTGCGAAGGCTTCTGCCAAGGGCGTGTTGCGTGAGCCGCTCGGTCCTGAACGCGTGCGCCGCAAGAAAAGCGACAAGGCGACGGAGCTACGAAGCGTGCGACCAGAAGGCCAACGCATCCGTGTCCGAATCATCACCGACAAGTGGCTTTCGCTTCAGCGCATGTACCGTTACAAGCTAGAAGTGACTTCAGATGACAGTCCGTACTTCGGCAACGTCGACAACTTCTACTCCGAAGTCATGTTGAGCGCCGGTCATGAGTACGAAGTGCTTCTGAACGATGAACCACGGCAACCGAGAATTCTCGAGAACCTCGGGGAACTCAGCCCCGGCCGCGAGGCGTGAACCCGCGCCAGAACTGCCGATCGGGATGGGCGTTCCTGGCTGGTGACGGTGCCGATCTGGCGCTGACGGCGTGCCCAGTGCGCCAAAGTCGACGATCGGGGTCATGCTGAACAAGTGACAGCCGACGACGAATGGTCTTCGGATCGCGATGGTCCCTTCTCGGCACGATGCCCGTTCACGATCGATCGTCCGATCATGTCGCAGCGGTGGGAACGACTGACTTTCTTGCATTGGTCGTTCGATCCGTCCACCGTGCAGCGTCTCGTGCCCGAATGGTTACACGTCGAGACCTTCGACGGTGCCGCATGGGTTGGTGTGGTGCCGTTCTTCATGCGGGTCGCGACTCCGCGCGGTCATCGCATTGCCTGGGTATCGCACTTTTGCGAAACAAACGTACGCACCTACGTTCGCGATCATGAGGGAAGGTCGGGGATCTGGTTCTTCTCGCTTGACGCCGCACGTCTTGGCGCGGTGATCACCGCCCGTGCCACCTACCGGCTCCCATACTTCTGGTCGCGAATGCGCCTCGACGAGCGCGACGGTGAGATCGCGTACACGTGTCGACGGCGATGGCCCGACCCACAGACCGCCACGAGCCGGATACACATTCGGATCGGCGACCCGTTCACCGCCTCGGACCTGAACGACCGCGACCACTTCCTCACGGCCCGTTGGGTGTTGTTCAGCGCGGCAGGCAATCGGACTCGTTTCGCACGTGCGTGGCACACGCCGTGGCCGCTGTTTCGCGCCGATCCCATCGACATCGATCATCGACTCATCACCATGGCCGGTCTACCGTCTCCCCAGGGACAACCGATCGTGCATTACTCGCCCGGCGTGGATGTCCGCATCGGGCGTCCGCAGCGGTACCGACCTCGCGCGTAACCGCGATCCGCGGCGCCATACTGCCGATCTGCGTTCCGCGGTACGGTTGAAGAGACAACGGCGAACTCCTATGCCTGGCGAACACTCTCGGGCGACAACGTTTCGTTAGGCATAGGATTTTGGACGGACACGGACCGCCGCAAGGTGCGAGCGTTCATCGACGTCCGGTTGAGTCGTGACCTGAAGGGCACCGGCCGATCCGTCGCCGAGCAAGAAGCCGAGTGCCACGACGCCGGCGCGGCCAGGCGCTGCAACTCGGTTCCGGAGCCGTGTTCGCGGAACGGCACGCGTCTGCCCCAGTGGCGGGAACCGCCGAGTGGGCGTTCCCCTCTCGGTGTCCTCAGCGAATCTCCGAACTACACCGGCCCAAGTACATCACGGTCTGCGGGTTCGCGATTGCAAGCGCGCGTCCGACGCGGGGTTCGATACCGCGCCCTCGACCCGGCGTAGGTGACACCACGCTGTCGTCGTTACCTGTTGAGGGTGGTGTGTCAAGGACCCCAACTGCGCCCGCGGGCTGGAGTTGGCCAGTGTTCGGATCGGTGTCGGTCGACGTGGTGGTCTTGCAGCGAAGCGAAGACGAACGACCTCGACCGGGCGTGGTGATCAGTTGATTGGTGGCGGCGCGCTCGCAGGCGCGGGCGGTAGCTCGTCATCTGATGACGCGCCGACGGGCGCGGG
>JALYLU010000246.1 GCA_030774075.1 Actinomycetota bacterium
CCGTGCCATGGGACAGCGTTCCCGCCGCGGTGGACGGACTCCACTGGGCCGGACAGATCGTCATCGACCCGACGAATGCGTTCAACGCCGAACTCGGCGACCGCACGTCGAGCGAGATCGTCGCCGACCTGGTGCCCGGTGCGCGGCTCGTCAAGGCCGCCAACACGCTCGGCGCGATGGTGCTCGCCTCGGACCCGCACGAAGGAGGCGGCCGCCGCGTGATCTTCCTCTCTGGCGACGACGTCTCGGCCAAGACCCCGGTCGTCGAGCTGTTCGATGCCGCCGGCTTCTTCCCGATCGATCTCGGTGATCTCGTGACGGGCGGACGCATGCAACAAATCGGCGGTCCGCTGCCCTCACACAACCTGGTAAGGCTGCCGCCCGTCAGGTGACTGCTAGGCGACCCGAACGAGAAGGGTCTCCAGGCCGTGTAGCACGATCGAGTCGCGATATGCAGGCCGCGTGTCGCCCCAGTCGGGTTCGATCGACGGGAATCGCTCGAGCAGGCGGTCGAAGACGACGTGCCCCTCGGCGCGCGCGAGCGCGGCGCCGAGACAGTAGTGAATGCCGGCACCGAAGCTCAACGGTCCCTGCGCAACGCGCCCGACATCGAACCGGTCGGGCTCGTCGAACGCACGCGGGTCGCGGTTGGCCGCGCCCAACAGCGTGACGAACTCCTGCCCCGCCGCGACCGGCAGCCCGTGCACCTCGACATCCTCGAAGACCTTGCGCCCGTCGACCTGAATCGGAGCGTCCCAACGCAACAGCTCCTCGACCGCAGTCTTCATGAGCGAGCCGTCGTCACGCAGACGCTGCAGCTCGGCCGGGTGCTCGAGCAACGCGAGCAACCCGTTGCCGATGAGGTTCGTCGTCGTCTCGAAGCCGGCGCCGAACAGGAGGATGACGGTGCTTATCAGCTCCTCGTGGTTGAGCTGGTCACCCTGCTCCTCGACGTGAACGAGCTCGGAGAGCAGGTCGTCAGTCGGCTCGGCGCGGCGCGCCTCGATCAATTCTTCGATGTGTTCGGCGATGACCTTGCTCGCGCGTGACGCGGCGTCGAGCTGATCGAGGGGCGGATCGAGCTCGAGGGTCTTGACCGCGTCGCGCACGAACGGCTGGAGCGCGACACGCTCGGATGCGGGAATGCCCAACATCTCGCCGATGACGGCCATCGGCAACGGCAACGCGAGCTCGCCGACGACGTCGACCGTGTCGCCGAGCTGGTCGAGCAACTCGTCGGTGAGCCGCACGATGTCGGGACGGAGGTTCTCGACCGTCTTGGGTGTGAACGCCTTCGCCACGAGCCGGCGCAGACGCGTGTGGTCGGGCGGATCGAGGCCGAGCATCGAGCTCATCCGCCCTTCCATGCCGGGGAAGCGCTCGCGCCATTGCTCTTCGGTCAGGCCGTAGGTCTCCCACATCGCGCCCATCTCGCCCTTGCCGAACCGGGCGTCGCGCAACACCCACTGGCAGTCTTCGAAGCGACTGACCACCACGAAGCCCAGGGCGCTGCGGAAAGCCGGCGAGTGCTCGCGGATCGCCGCGTAGCGCGGGTAGGGATCGGACTTGCCCTCGGTGGTCAGGAAGATCTCGGCGAGCAGCGCATCCACGTCGATGTCCGTCGTGTCGGTCACCGGATCCTCCCGCCAAAAACGACTTCTGAGTTGGAGCTACCCAGACGGTATTCCAACCTCGTCGCGCGTGCGAAGGATGACGAGGCGTCATGTTGCGTTGTCTTGCGCGTTCACGCCCATCGCGTCGAAGAGGAACGACAGGGTGGTATCAAGCATCTGATCGGTGACTGCGGACTGATCGACGAGGCGATCGATGCCGAGGCCGTTGAAGAGCGCCATCCCGATCTCGGCGAGATCCGCGGTGGGGTAATTCGGGGTCACACCACGGACCTCATATTCGTGTTCGATCAGCGCTTGCACTTGTGCGCGTGCGCGTTGGGCACTGGCGGCCAACTTCTTCTGTGCGTCCGGATTGCGTCGGGCGTACAGGATGAACTCGAGCCAGAGCGTGACGAAGCTGTCATTCCAGGGGGACATGTCGCTTCGCAGGATTTGACGGATGCGCGGGAACTGCTCCGCCTGGTCGTGTGAGCTGCTCTCCAAAGCTTCGCTGACGACCGCGAACTGACGATCGACGCGGTCGTGGAAGAGCTCGAGGAACAGGTCGTCCTTGCTTTTGAAGTTGGAATACACGGCGCCCTTGCTGAAGCCGGCGGCAGCGGCGACCTCGTCGAGAGTGGACCCGTGGAATCCGTTGCGGGCGAACACGATGGCCGCGGCGTCCAGGAGGTGCTGGCGGGTCATGGCTCGGCGACGTTCGGGGGTGAGGGGCTCGAACGTCACCGCGAAACCCCCTTGACGTACCCGCCGTTACGGCGAATACTTCTGAGTATGCAGCCTACGACTCGGGATCTCACGACCCTCAGGGTAGCCGCGACCCACGCCGAAGCGCTGGCGTGGCTCGCAGGGCGTCTCGACTGGGAAGATCGCCTCCTGGATCTGGAGGCCGGTTCGGACGAACCCAACGCATCCGTGCGGAGTCCGCGAGCCGACCGCGGTCCGAACCGAGTTCACCGCGAGCACGCACCAGTCGCACGGGCAAGTTGAGGTGACGATCCAGATGGGTGCCGGAGGTACGAGTTTCGACCCCTTCGAGTTGCCGGACACGATCCAGCTCGGCAGCGTCGACGATCCCTATCCCCTCCTCTCGGCTGCTCGCCGGAAGGGGCCGGTGCGGCTCGAGTGGCCGCTTTCGGACGACATAGCGGCCGCGGCGCTGGAAGGCGATCCGTGGGTCAGCGTGCTCGGCCACGACGAAGTCGTCGCAGTGCTGCGCGACCACGAGACCTACTCGTCGGGCATCATCGCCGAGCTCATGCGCCCGGCGCTCGACCACACCATGATCGCAATGGACGAACCCGAGCACCGGGCCCACCGCGCCCTGGTCGCGCCCGCGTTCCGTCCCAAGCTCCTCGCCCGCTGGGAGCACGAACTCATCGGACGAGTCCTCGACGAGCTCATCGACGCGTTCGCTCCGCTCGGTCGTGCGGATCTGGTCCGCCGACTGACCTTCGCGTTTCCCGTACGCGTCATCGCCCGCATCCTCGGCCTGCCCGAACGCGACTCCGCACAATTCCAGCGCTGGTCCCTCGAGCTCATCAGCATGATCGTCAACTGGGACCGAGGCATCGCCGCGACGGACGCACTACGCGCCTACTTCGCGGAACGCGTCGCCGAGCGTCGCCAACAGCCACGAGACGATCTCATCAGCGAACTCGTCGAGACCGAAGTCGACGGGCAGCGGCTCACCGACAACGACATCTTCGCCTTCCTGATCATGCTTCTCCCAGCCGGGATCGAGACCACCTACCGCTCGCTCGGCAACCTCCTGTTCGCGCTCCTGACGCACCCCGACCAGCTCAACGAAGTCGCGCAGAACCCCGAACTGCGCGGCGCCGCGATCGAAGAAGGCCTGCGCTGGGAAACGCCGCTGGTGCTGATCCCGCGCCAATGCATCCGGGACACCCAACTCGGAGGCATCGACATCCCGGCCGGTCGAGGACTCAACGTCTTCCTCGGTTCCGCCAACCGCGACGAACGCCACTACACAGAGCCTGAACGCTTCGACATCCACCGCACGCCCACACCGCACCTCTCGTTCGGTTCCGGACCACACATGTGCCTCGGCATGCACCTCGCCCGCATGGAGACCCGCCTCGCGCTCGACGCAATACTCCAACGCCTGCACGACCTTCGCCTCGACTCACAAACGCCCCGCCCCCGCATCATCGGCAGCCTGTTCCGATCCCCGAACACACTCCCCGTTCGCTTCACCGCCTGAGCTCATCGCCTGCTTCGTGAGGATCGGTGCCACTCCCCCGCGCGGTTGACCAACAACTGCTGCTGGATGACGATGCCGCAGCCAACGATCGCGGTGTCCGCGCTGCCACCCACCGAACAGGAGGCCCCACCCATGCCGAGCGATGACGAGCCGGTGCGCTTCGAGCAACACATCAAACCGCTTTTTCGCCAGCGCGACCAGCAGTCCATGAAATCCCACTTCGACCTGTGGGCCTACACCGACGTCAGCCGGCACGCCGACGCGATCCTCGCCCGCCTGCGCGCCGGGACGATGCCTTGCGATGGCGCCTGGCCAGACGCTCAAGTCGAGGCTTTCCAGCGATGGGTCGACGCCGGAAAGCCCAACTGATTACGAGTGGGTGGTCATCGGTCGGTAGGAGACGACACAGGGTCTCGCGCTGCGGGCCACGCCCCCGATCTGAGATGGCATCGGTACGACCTCGTCGAAGTCGGGAGTCATCACGTAGGTCGACAACAGGCGAGCGACGGTCCGGACGATGGCCGATACCGAGAATCGCTGGGCCGGGCAGCGATGCGGCCCGTGCCCGAACGTCGTTACCGCCACATCGCGATGTAAAGATCGATCAGTCCATCGGTCCGGCGCGTAGGCGAACCCGAGCCGCTCGGAGTTTGTCAGCGGCAGCATCGTCGCGAGCTGAACCCCGCGCTCGACGCGATACTCGTGGTGGCCATCGGAGAACACGAAGGGTCGCAGCACCTCGCGCAACATGATCGAGCGCTGTCCGAGCCGGACGGCCTCGAACGCGCACTGTTCGAGCGATGCGTCGGTCGGATGAAGCAGAACCTGAGCGAGTGACCACGCGAGCGCTGCGAACAGATTGGTCATCGTCGCAATGTGAAGCAGGACCACGTCGCCCGCGATGCCGGGCGCCGGGTCGGCCACGTCGTCCCATCGCCGCGCGATGTCATCGAGGAAGCTTGGTCGGCGGTCGGTGCGTGCCAGGAGCGCTCTGATGACATGCTCGACGCGTGCGAGCGCCGCTCGTTCGTCGTCCTTCGTCGCGCCGTTCAACCGTTCGGGATGCACGAAGGCCTCGGCTCCGTCGAGGATTTCGAATTCGGGGATGAGATCGGCGATAGGGGCCTCGCGGCCCATCCAACACCCGAGCCCGAGGCGGTGTCCGATGCGACGCGAGAAGTCGAACACCTCGAATGATCCAACGTCGCCCAGCTCCTCGATCTCCGCGTCAATCGCCCAGTCGAGGTTGTCGAGATAACCCTGAACCTCCTCGGCACCGAAGAGGTCATGCGCGAACGTGCGGCGCTCCACGAAGAGCTCGTCGGGCAGCTTGCGTACGAGCATGCGGTAGTCGGCAAGACCCTTGCTCGCAACCCGTTCCTCGACCGCGTAGAACGAGCGGAGCCCAACCTCGCTGAAGGTGAAAAGGTATGTGATACCTCCGGACTCCACGGCGAAGGTGTCGCCTAGCCGCCGGCGCGCGTCGGTCAGCCCAACGACGGGATCGGTCTCGTCCGGCGAATCCCACGGCATCGCGAAGTCGCTGCGAAGCGGACTCGGATCGATCAGCCGCGCCACGGAATCACTCGTCGCCATACAGGTAGCGAACGTTCACAGCATCAGACTGCCATGCAATCGTCGGCAGCGCCGAGAGAGAGTGCACGTCGCTCTCCAGGTCGCTTTCGATTTGCCGCGCCGCGATCGCGTGGGATAACACCGCACATCCTCAAGTGGACAGGTTCCCGGCGGCAAGGCGCGACCTTACGCGGTGATCGCTCGCTTCTCGCGGTACTTGTGCTCGCTGGTCTCGGAGCATACGAGTTGGTACGTGCCGCCCTGATCGCGTCGCAGCTCGTGAACGAAGACACGTCGCTCCTGTGGGTCGGGGCGCGGGACTGGGCACATGGCCGCGTGGGCCAGCCCAACTTCTATGGCCAGTCGTACGGCAGCACGCTCGAGAGCATTCCGATCGCGTTGTTGCATGCGCTGCGCGTGCCGTACTGGACGGGGACACCCTTCGTTCTCGCGACGATTGAATGGCTCGGCTGGGTGCTGCTCGCCGTCGCCGCGTGGCGGCGTGGACGGCGCGTGATGGCGGTAGTCGCGATGGCGATCCCGGTCGTCTTGTCCGCGTACCACACCGTTTACGCAGCGATGATCCCCGATGCTCCGTTGCCGCGCCTGCTCGTGATCGCCGGGGTTGCGCTGCTCGTTTCGGATCCGAAACGCCGACTTTCGCTCGCGTTCGTGGCGATGTTGCTCGGTGTCGGTCTTCAGTTCGACCCGAGCGCGGCGCTGGTGGCGCTGCCCGCGGTCGTTTGGTGGGCGACGACGACGCTGCGATCCCGAGCCCAGCTGGAGGCGCTTGCGGCCGGCGCAGTACCACCACTCGGGCTGTTCGTCTTCACGAAAGTCTTCTATGTCCGCCACCCCGACTACGCGTTCCATGCCGGTCCCTCCTTACGGGTCAGCGGGTCGACGCTCACCACCAGCGGTCAGCATCTCGGCGACCTCTTCAGCCTGTATGCACCGGAGCTGTGGCGTTCGTGGCTGGTGCCCATCGCGGCTCTCGTCGTACTCGTGGCCGCGCTCATCGCAACTCGAAAGCTCGCGTACGCGGTTCCCGCGCTGCTCGTCGCGCTCATCGTGGTCTATGCAATGGCGACGCCCAAGGCGGAGAGCACGCTCGGCGTGCTGCTCCCACGCGGCCGCGTGCTCCTCGCGCTACCGGCGACGTTGTGGTTCCTGGGCCTGCTCACCGTCGAGGCCGGCGTCTGGCGCGCACCCGCCGGAAAGGGCACGCGTCGACAGGTGCTCATCGCGATCCTGGTGTTGTGCGTGTCGTCGAGTGCAGTACGACTCGTCGATTTCGAGGGACGCGTGGGCTACTGGCGCGCCAAATCGATCGCGTTGCGAGACGCCCCACTGACGTATGGGTTCGAATCCAGAACGGAAGTCGTCCGGCAATGCCACGCCGACATCGACTACGCGCGACGACACGACATCGGTTTGCTCGTCTACACCGATCGGATCGCGACCTACGTGTGCGCGACCTTGTCGACGCGCATCGAAACGATAACCCCTAGCTACGAGCGCCGGACCTGGTTGCTGTACCGGGAGCTCACGCACCCGCGCACTTCGCTGGTGATGGCCAATGTGCACGCGACGTGGTGCGCCCTCGCCGCGCCGCGAGCTACCTGCTCGTGGGCCGACGGCCGGGCGACGCTCACCTTCGCCGCGCAGCCGGCGTTGCCGCTCCTGGCGTCGTTGGGTGTCGGCATACGCGGGTTTGGTCCGAGCTGCCACCCCGACGCGACGTTCGCGGTGCTCTGCCACGGACGCAGCGCCGACCTCACGCGTCGTCCCTTCGGCCCACCACCGATGCAATCCGATACAGCTCGGAGCGACATTCTCGCCGCCTATAGAGAGATGTTCGATGTTCACTCTGGACGCGCCCCGCTCGCGTCTGTCGAGGCGGGTGCGTCGTACGTCGACGTCGCGCGCGCACTGCGCGAGGTCATCGGA
>JALYLU010000247.1 GCA_030774075.1 Actinomycetota bacterium
CGGCGCCCGACCTCGATCCTCGACGTCGCGACCGGAACCGCCGGGGTGGCGCTCGAGCTCGCCGGCCGTACGCCGGCGCGGGTCACGGGACTCGACCTGACTCACCCGATGCTCCGCCGCGGACAGGAGCGCGTCGAGCGTGCGGGCGCCGCGGACCGCGTGCGGCTCGTCGTCGGACAGGCCGAACGGCTCCCGTTCCCGGACGCCACATTCGACGCGCTCACCTTCACCTATCTCTTGCGGTATGTCGCCGACCCGGCGGCGACGTTGCGGGAATTGGTGCGGGTGATGAAGCCGGGTGGATCGATCGCCAGTCTCGAGTTCGCCGTTCCCGCCAATCCGTTCTGGCGCGCGTGGTGGTGGCTCTACACGCGGCTGGTGTTGCCCGTGGCCGGGTATGCCACCGGCGGCCGGGAGTGGTACGACGTCGGGCGGTTCCTCGGACCGAACATCTCCGCCCACTATCGGCGCTATCCCGTGAGCTGGATGGTGCACGCGTGGATGGAAGCCGGGCTCGCCGAGGTGAAGGTGCGCTCGATGAGCCTCGGCGGCGGTCTCGTGATGTGGGCGCGGAAGTTGGATGCATGACTACCGCGCGCCCCGCCTTCTACGCGGCGCGTCCGGGTGGCTGGCGCGACTGGTGGACGATCCTCCACCCGCCGTATACGGCCTGGCATCTCTCGTACGTCGTCATCGGCGCGACGCTGGCGCCGAGCACCGACGGTGGTCGCCTCGCGGCCACTTTGTTGGCGTTTTTTCTCGCCGTCGGCGTCGCGGCCCACGCGCTCGACGAATTGCACGGTCGGCCGCTGCACACGGACATTCCGAGCGCGGTGCTCGGAACGGTCGCCGCGCTTGCACTGGGTGGCGCCTTGGCGATCGGTTTCGCCGGTGTGAGCCGGACCGGCGCGGGTCTCCTCGCGTTCATGGCGCTGGGTCCGGTGCTCGTGGTCGGGTACAACGTCGAGCTCTTCGGCGGAAAATTGCATTCCGACATCGGCTTTGCCGCAGCCTGGGGTGCATTCCCGGTGCTGACCGGCTACTTCGTTCAGGCGGGACGACTCGATCTGACGGCAATCGTCGCGGCCATCGCGGCGTTTGCCCTCTCCTCGGGGCAGAGGACATTGAGTACCGAGGCGCGCCTGGTGCGTCGGCATGCGGCGTACGTCGACGGAACGATGACGATGCACGACGGAAGTGCGCGGCCGATCAACGAGCGCGTGCTGCTGGAACCGATCGAGCGTGCGTTGCGATGGATGTCGTACGCGACGATCGCGCTGGCGATCGCGTTGCTCGCCGCGCGCGTGTGGTCGTGACGCCTGGTTCGACGCGGGATTGTGCTACCCGAGCTGAGTAGGGTCGCGCGATGGACAAGGCGACATTCGAAACGTTGTTCGACGTACGCGACCGCGTCGCGATCGTGACCGGCGGGACGCGCGGCATCGGTCGCGCCATCGCCGAAGGATTCGTGTGCGGCGGCGCGAAGGTCGTCGTCAGTAGCCGCAAGGCCGAGGCATGCCGGGACACGGAAGCGCACCTGCGCGGTCTCGGGAGCGGGGGTGACGCGCTCGCGGTGCCTGCACACATGGGCGACCTCGATGCGGTCAATGCACTCGTCGACGAGACCGTCAGCCGTTTCGGCGGAGTGGACATCGTCGTCAACAACGCGGCCAATGCGCTCACGCAGCCGCTGGGCGCCTTCACCGCCGAGGCGTGGCAGAAATCTTTCGACGTGAACCTCCGCGGTCCGGTGTTTCTCGTCCAAGCCGCGCTGCCGCACCTCGAACGCAGCGAGCACGCGGCGATCGTGAACGTCATATCGGCGGGCGCGTTCCTGTTTTCGGCAAACGTCGCGATGTACGGCGCGGCGAAGGCGGCCTTGATGTCGTTCACCCGGTCGATGGCGGCCGACTTCGCGCCCCGAGGAATCCGCGTCAACGCGCTGGCGCCCGGCACGGTCGACACCGACATGGTGCGCGCGAACACGCCCGAGGCCCAGAAATCGATGGCGAACGCGAGCTTCATGCGCCGCGCCGCGAGCCCCGACGAGATGGTCGGGCCTGTGCTCTACCTCGCGTCGGACGCGTCGAGCTTCATGACCGGCCAGGTCGTCCTCGTCGACGGCGGCCTCGTACCCCACTAGGTACCGAGAGGGCAGGTGAGCCGACCAGGAGCGACAGCGGAGCCGACCAGAGGGAGGCGCAGCGCGAGCGACCAGTAAGGATGGGAGGCGGAGCGCGAGCGACCGATATTTAACGCGCGACCGACATCAGGTCGTCGAAGCCGGACGGCGCGTGCGCGCCGATGCAGCCGTGCTCGAAGATGCCGTAGCCCTCGTGACCTTCGAAGGTCACCCGGGCGACGTGATCCCACAGTGAGAACGCGGCGCGGCCGGTGACCGCGGGATCGTTGTAGTCGTACTGCGATCCCTCGACCCACCCGTCGCCCTTCCAGACGCCGTGGGTCCAGTCCGGGTCGGCTCCGTAACCGCAACCGACGTTCAGGGAGATGCCGATCAACGGCTCGATTTCGAGCGTCGACTTCTTGCCGTCGCGGTTCGTCAGCTCGATTGACGCGCCCACGGGATTGCGCGTGCCCGACCGGTAGCGGATCTCGGGCAACGGCCAGCCGAGCTGCTCGGGCGAACGTCCCGAGCGCTCGGGGAATACCCGCACCGCAAAGTTCGTGTTGCGCAAACCGTCGCGGTCTTCCTCGAGGATCACATGCAACGCGAAGTCGTCGAACCGCAGCGGGATCCAGCACCACCACATACCGGTGAAGTCGTTCGGCCGGCCCGGAGGCTCCGCCTCGCCGACGGGGCGGATGCCCCACGAGCGGTCGCGGGTCGCGGTGTAGCGATCGGGTGTGACCCGAACGGTGTCGCCGTCGACCCGCAGCTCACCTTCCCAGGTGCCGACGCCCGCGAATCGCGATGCGTCGAGCAGGATGCGATCGCCCTGTCGGCGGATGTGCTGGGGCTCGGCTATCGGCCCGTACTCCGAGCGGTACACGAGGTCGAAGCCGATGCCGTGGGCGTCGGCATCGCAGATCAGCCGGAGCTCGCGGAACGGCTCGATCACCTCGATGCGGTACGGACCTATCTGCTGGCTCATCTTGTCGTCGGGACGTGCGCCCGAGGTGCGTATGGCCCACTGCTTGTCGCCGCGCCGCACGGTGGCGTACGCGTCCATCACGCCGAGGTTCGGGTACACACCCATGCCGGTGATGAAGTACGCGTCGGCCTCGTGATCGACGCCTTGGTAGATGCACCGGTCGTACACGTTGCGGTCGCTGCTCGCGACGTAGCGCATGGGCAAGGCCACTTGGTGGATCGGGTATTCGTCCAGCGGATCGAACTCGAGCACGTCGGTGTCCTAACTCCTGAAATGTCGATCGAGAACCGTGAGCGGCGCGCCTTCGCGTACCGCGCCGAGGCGGGCGCGACCCGTTGCGGCGGCATCGGGATCGGCCGACGCGAGCGGCGGCAACGAGAAGCCGCTGTACATGACGCGGCGTTCGCGTTCGACCGGCGGCTGGGCCATGTGCATCGTGCAGCTGAGGTGCAGCGTGACGTCACCGGTGCGCGTGGCGAGTGGCACCTCGGGCAGATCGAGGTCGGGCTGGCGGATTCCAGACCACACGAGCGCGCGGTGCGAGCCCGCCAGCACCCACAGCTGGCCCGAGACGGCGTCGGCGCCGGTCACCGAGACGCCGACGGTCAGGCCGCAGCACTCGTACGAGTGACGGCCGATCCCGCAGTCCTTGTGCCAAGGGATGTCGGAGATGCCTTCGGTGACGCCGATCGGCTTGAACAATGCCTCGATGCGGTTGTTCGCACGCTTCGTGCCGAAGCGATGACCGGTGCCCGCGATCGACGCGAGGTCGAGGAACCGCGCGTCTTCCACGAGCGCGCGGGCGCCGTCCGACTCACGGTCGAAACCCTGCATGCGCACGAGGCGGGTGGCTCCGTCGCTCGTACGCGCCCACCAGGAACGGCCGTCGCCTTCGGTGTACATGGTTGCGCTGCGATCCATGTCGGCGGAGATCGCGTTCATCTCCGAGGAGTCGAAGAGTCCTTCGATGTGCAGGAACCCCGCGGTCTCGAGGAAATGCTGCATCTCGGCACGGTCGTCGTCGGGGTGGAACGCGCGCGTGAGGTCGAGGGGGCCTCCGTCGCGGTCGTCGAACGAGACCGATCCCGGGGTGTAGATGGGCGTGCCGTCGAGCGCGGCGCGCAGCACGAGCCACCAGTCGAGCAAATGTCCGACATTGCCGGCGCGTTGCTCGAGCGCACCTGCGGCCCACAGGCTCATGAACGTCTGTTGGTCGTCGGCGAGGTCGGCGAGCTGGTCGCGGCTGAGCCTCACGTGCGCGGTTGCGTCTTCTCGCGCGCCGCGCTCGATCGCGACGTGCCGCTCGTCGGCGGTGAGCGTCCACGCCTCGGCCTCGACCTCCACCACGGTCGGTCGTGGTCGAATGAACGCCAAGGCGTGGACGATCGCGTGCGCGTGCTCGTCGAGCCGCGCGGGAAGCTCGTCGTCGAAGAAGCGCGCGGGATCGAGCTCGGCGCGGGGACCGTCGATCCGGCTGCGTACGTCGACCGTCACGGCCACCACGCTAGGCCCGGGCACCGATACGGAGCGACGAGGCCCGGCTCGCGGGCACGATCGCGTCGGGCGGCGGGATCGGGCCGCCGGCCGTGCCCGGCGTGCAGGTCCCGACCTTGCCCGGGGCCGGAAGGGTCGGCGGCTCGGCGAACGCGGGCGGACCGTCGAGGTCGAGCGAGTCGAGAAGGTTGCTCGCGTTCGCGTCGCGGTACGTCAACGCGCCGAGGTTCCATTTGGTCTCGATCAGCTTCAGGATCGACGTGGTGTCGTGCACCTGGTGCGACACGTAATTCCGTTTCGCGAACGGCGAGACGATCACGGTCGGCACGCGAAAGCCGTAACGGTCGTAGGCGCCGGTGATGGTCTCCTTCACGTCGGCGCCGGGGGGAATGTTGTCGGGTTTGACCGCGGGCGGCGGCGGTACGTGGTCGTAATAGCCGCCGTGTTCGTCGTAGGTGTACACGAGCACCGTGTTCTTCCAGTTCGGGCTATGGAACACGGCGTTCACGACCTTCGAGACGAAGTTCTCGCCGTAGCTGATGTCGTCGTTGTTCTCCTCGGACTCTGCAGGATGTGTCGGGTCGTCCCCGAACCGTGGATCGACGAAACTCACCGCGGGCAGCGACCCAGAAGCGGCATCCTTGTAGAACTGGTCAATGAGCACGGCGTTCTTCGCGTACGTGGAAGCGTTCTTGAGGATCACATCGACCGCCGGGAGGTCGGTCGCGTAATCGCGCCAGCTGATGCCGTGCGCGTGCAGGCGATCGAGGATCGTGCCGTTTGCCGGGAAGAACTTGTCGAGGTTCGAAGTACTCGTGCTCACCACGCCCGAGGCGGTGGCCGCGATGAGGAAGCGCCGGTTGGGATAGGTCTGTGCGAGGGTCGAGCAGAAGAAGCGGTCGCACAGGGGAAACGCGCGCGCGAGCCCGTAGTAGAAGGGGATGTCCGTCTCGTCCCAGTAGCCCATCGCGACCGGGCCGCTCGCCTTGACGAAACCGTCGTTGCGGCCGTTGTCGAACGAGGTGTGACTCGCGACCCAGTCCTGTCGGGGTACACGGTCCAACTGACACGTCGACGGCATGTGGAACGCGCGCAGGAGCCGGCCGTCGGGCATCGGGTTGGCGTCGAGCGGCTTGGCGTTGGCGTCGAGCTTGAAGCCGTCGCCGCGACCGAGCATGCCGAAGCGGCCGTCGAACGAGTGGTTCTCCATCATCACGACGACGATGTGCTCGATCTTCGGCAGCGTGTCGGTGCCTTCGGGCAAGGTCGGATTGGGGCGCGATCCGGGCTTGCGCAGCACCTTCGGGATCGTCGACGGTGGTGGCGTCACCGTGGCGCCGCCGCCGGTCGTTGTCGTTGCGGGCGTACTCGTCTTCGACGACGACGAGCAACCCGTGAGCTCGGCGATCGCGACGCCGGCTCCCACCACCGCGAGTCCCTTCAGCAACGAGCGCCGGCTGACCGGATCGAGGAGCTTCGACGCGCCGTGGGTCGGATGTTCGGGTGGGTGCATGGCGATGGTCTACCGCGCCGCGCCCGGCCGCGCACGACGACCAATCAGCGGCGTCCGGCGTCGCCGGAACCGGTCTCCTCGGCCGGCTCGTCCGGCCAACCTCCCAGAACGACGACGGAACCCTCCGGGGTGACGAGCCGGGCCGGAAGCCTCCGCGCCTCGAGCCACGGCCGGGCGTCGCCGCCGAGCACGATCGCCGCGGTGCTCGCGACATTGGCATCGACACAGGTCGGTGCGGCAACGGTGGCGGTACGCCACACCGACGCGGCCGGCCGGCCCGTCCTCGGATCGACGAGATGGTGCAGCCGCTGAGCACCGCGGGTCCAATTCCGGGCCGTCGTGCCCGAGGTCGCCAGACCACCGGTCTCGAGCGCGATCGTGGCACCGGGGCCGGACCCGTTCGCGGGCGCGTCGTGACGGTCGGTGACGCGGATCGTCCAACCGCCCTCCGGCGGAGGACCGGCGATCGAGCAGTCGCCGCCGAGGCTGACGATCACCCCCGCGCCGGTCGCCACCGCGATGTCGAGGGCGGCGCGATCGGCGGCGAACGCCTTGGCCGTGGCGCCCAGGTCGAGCTCGACCCCTCGTGGAACCCGGACGCGGTGCGCGGCGGAGTCGACGTCGATCGCGCGCCAGCCGGGCGTCCGTTCGACGCGGACGCGCAGGGGTGCTCCATCGGCGGCAACGCTCGCGAAGTCGCGGTCGTAGCCGAGTAAGCGCATTGCCCGCCCGATCGTCGGATCGACCAGACCATCGGTCGTGCGCGCGGCGGTCAGCGCGACCTCGAGTGCGGCCAGGAAGAGCGGGGAGACCGAGAGCCAGCGGCCGGCCGCCGCGTTCAGCCGCGCGAGCTCGGAGTCGTCACGAAATCGGCTGCACGCGCGATCGATCGCGTCGACCTCCTCGGCCAGGAGTGAACCGGCTTCCTCGCGTGCCGTCGCCTCGGCGACCGCGACCACCGCGGTCGTCCCGAGGGCGCGGAACCGTATCGGTGGCGGCAGGTCGCGGGGGAGGGGCGGGTGCATCGCACCGAGTCTCGGTGCCCGCCCTGAGGGGCCGGTAACAAGCAGGCAAGGGTTTGGTAGGAATCGCCGGGTTTACCGGGTGACGGCCGTGGAGTGCTCCAATGGCAGCGATGCCCTGGTGTGTGAGCTGCAACAAGTTTCTGACGCCGTCGACGGTGCGGCCGGACGCGACGTGCCCGAAGTGCGGCAACGTCGTCGAACGGGGCTTGATCCCGGGGATGACC
>JALYLU010000248.1:0-5740 GCA_030774075.1 Actinomycetota bacterium
GTGTGGGCAAGACCCGGCTCGCGCTCCACGCGGGCGCCGAGCTGATCAACGAGTATCGAGATGGTGTGTGGGTCTGCGAGCTCGCGACTGCGAACGAAGACGAGTCGGTCGAGCACGTCGTTGCCGGCTCGTTGGGTGTGACCCCGCAACCAGGCGTGAGCCTGATCCAGAGCACGGTCGATTTCCTACGCCGCAAGGACCTACTGCTGGTTCTCGACAATTGCGAGCACGTGCTCGACGCGGCCGGCGAGCTCGCCGACGCGATCTTGCGGACCTGTTCGACGGTTCGCGTGCTCGCGACGAGTCGTGAGCCGCTGGCAATCGACGGCGAGCGGATCTTTCCGTTGCGGCCGCTCGGTTTGGGGCGCACGTCCGACGCCCCGCAGTCGCTGATGGCAAGCGATGCAGTGCGGCTCTTCGAGGACCGTGCCCGCGCGGCGCGGCCGGGGTTCGTCGTCGATGACGCGAACATCGACCCGGTTGCGGAAACGTGCCGAAGGCTCGACGGCATCCCGCTCGCGATCGAGCTGGCCGCGGCGCGCGTCGTCGCGATGAGCCCGCGAGAGCTCGCCGCGCTGCTCGACGAACGATTCCGGCTGCTCACCGGCGGACGGCGCGGGTCGCTCGAACGGCACCAGACGCTGCGGGCCACGGTCGAGTGGTCGTACAGCCTGCTGAACCAGACCGAGCGCATCGTGTTCGACCGGCTTGCCGTGTGCGCAGGATGCGACGCCGCGGCCGCGCGCGCCGTCGCGTCCGACGACGACCTCGACGCGTGGTCTGTGCTCGACGCGGTCGAGGCGCTCGTCCGCAAATCGATGCTCGGGGTGGAAGAACAGCCCGACGCGAGCACTCGCTACACGCAGCTCGAAACGCTGCGTCAGTTCGGCCTCGAGCGCCTCGACGATGCCGGCACCCTCGACGCAGCACGGCGCCGGCACGCGGCGTACTTTGCCGAGTTCGCGGAGCGAATCGGCCCCGAGCTCCTCGGCCCCGACGAGCTGAGCATCCGGAAAGGCCTGTACGCCGAGCTCGACAACCTGCGCGCCGCATGTATGTGGGCGCTCGACCGAGACGACCCGATCGACGCAGAGATCGGAGTCCGGATCCTCGCCGCGCTGGCGGAGGACAACTGCATGGTCAGCCGCGTACGGTTGGCGCTCCCTGCGCCCGAACGGGCCCTCGACGCCGCCCGCGCATCCACCCCGGGCCGGCGCGCGGCCGTGCTGTCGGCGGCGGCGTGGGCGGCCACCACTCGAAGCGACTACGCGACCGCAGCGGAACTGGGCCGCGAGGCGCTCGGTGACGGGATCAGCCCCGACTGCCCGACGCCCTATCGCGTGTTCTTCGCGGCCGCGAGTGACGGTCAGTCGACCGTTGCCGAGGCGATCCCGATGATCGAGTCGGCGATACCGGCGCTCCAGGCGAACGGCACCCCGGACGCCGAGATCTCCCGGATCTTGTTCCTGCTTGTCCAAGCCTCGGTCCGCAGCGGCGATCTCGACGGCGCGCGGCGTCACGCCGAACGCGCGCAAGAGTTGGCGTTGCGGTCACGTAACCCGTCGACGATCGCGCAGATGCACTACGTCGTCGGAACAGTCTGGGCGGTAACCGATCCCGAGCGCGCGATCGGAGCCTACAAACGCGCCATCGAGCTCGGCCGCAGCGGAACGAACGACGCGACGCTCGCCGCCACACTCTTCCAGTGCGCCTTGTTGCTCGCGAGAGCAGGCGAACGCCGCGACGCCCTGACCTACCTTCGCGACTCGATCGTGCTGCAAGAACACCTCTTACAACAACCGCAGCTCGAGGGCGCGCTCGCGTACGCCATCGAGATCCTCACGATCCTGAACGCGCCCGAAGATGCGGCCGTCCTCGTCGGCGCCGCTCGCAATGGCGCGCTCACCCACCTGAGGGAGATGGCCGTACCCCCAGAAAGACGTCAGCAAGGCTCGGCGCCGTTGCGCGAGATGCTCAGCGCGGAACAACTCTCGGGCTGCCTCGCACGCGGCGCGGCGATGTCCATGGACGAGCTCGTCGCGTGGACCGTCGAAACCCTCGACGCACTGCTCCAGGGTCCTCAACTTGACAGTTGATCAATAAAACGACAGGAACGAACCATGACCCAAACCGGGGAACTCGTCATCACTCGTATCTTCGACGCACCTCGGGAACTGCTCTTCAAGTGCGTCACCGAGCCCGAGCACCTGACCCGGTTCTGGGGGCCCGTCGGGATGAGCACCCCTATCGAGCACATCACCGTCGACCTGCGAGTCGGGGGAGTGTTCGCAACGGTGATGGTCAACGACGCCACGGGCGAGCAGTACCCGAGCCGCGGCGTCTTCACGGAGATCGACCCGCCGGAGAAGCTCGCGTGGATCGAGCCCGACGTCGGCATGACCACCACTTCCACGTTCATCGATCTCGGTGACGGGCGCACCGAGGTGCGGATCCACCAGACCAACGTGCCCCCGATGTACGCGACTCCGGAAGCCGAAGCCGGTTTCAACTCGAGCCTCGATCGCCTCGAAGAGCACCTCGCCGGCATCACCTGACTCGTCTGACTCATCGGGGTCATCGAAGTCCCCGACTTCGCACCCCAGGTCGCGGCGATGATCGGCATCGGTGTCGGGATCGACTACGTGCTGTTCATCGTCACCCGCTACCGCGCCGCGTTGCACGACGGGCTCGAGCCGCGCGCCGCGGTCATCACCGCGATCACGACGTCGGGCCGGGCGGTGATCTTCGCCGGTTGCACCGTGATCATCTCGCTGCTCGGCCTGTTCGTGATGAACCTCGGCTTCCTGCGCGGCCTGGCCGTCGGCGCGGTCTTCGCGGTGCTGGTGGTCATGCTGGCGTCGGTCACGCTGCTGCCGGCGATGCTCGGCTTCATCGGATCGAAGATCGACCGGCTGCGGGTGCCCTTCGTGAACCGGAAGGCTGCCGGCGATCGCGGTTCGCTCTCGTACCGCTGGAGCCGCGTCGTGCAGCGACGCCCCTGGACGGCGGCGATCGTCTGCCTCTTGGCATTGCTCGCATTGGCCGCGCCCGCGCGCCACATGCACTTCGGCTTCCCCGACGCCGGCAACGATCCGCAGTCGTTCACGACCCGACGGGCCTACGACCTGCGCAGCCGAGGGTTCGGTCCTGGGTTCAACGGCCCGCTGCTGCTCGTCGCGACCGCCGATGGCAAAGACCCTGCGACCGCGGTTGCTCCGGTCGCGGCCCAGGTTGCCGACGACCCCGACGTTGCGTTCGTCGGTCCGCCCGTGCCGAGCCCCGACCACCGGATCGCGCTCGTCGTCGCGTACCCGAAGTCGTCACCCCAAGGCGACGCCACCCAGAACCTGGTGAAGCGGTTGCGCAACGACGTGCTGCCCCGGGCCACGTCCGGCACAGGCGTCACGGTGTCCGTCGGCGGGACGACGGCGATGAGCGTCGACGCCACCCAGTACATCGTCGACCGTCTCGTCGCGTTCATCGGGGTCGTCATCCTGCTCTCGTTCCTGTTGCTGCTCGTCGTGTTCCGTTCGCTCCTCGTGCCCCTCAAAGCCGCGATCATGAACCTGTTGTCGGTCGGCGCGGCCTATGGCGTCGTCGCGATGATGGTGCGCGGCGGCTGGCTCGGCGGACTCGTCGGCATCCACGACCCGGTGCCGATCCCGAGCTTCATCCCGATGATGATGTTCGCGATCCTCTTCGGGCTCTCGATGGACTACGAGGTCTTCCTGCTCTCACGGATCCGCGAGGAGTACGCGCGCACCGGCGACAACGCGAGCGCGGTCGCCGACGGGCTCGCCCACACCGCGCGGGTCATCACTGCCGCCGCCGCAGTCATGATCTCCGTGTTCCTCGCGTTCGTCCTCGCCGACCAGGTGTTCCTGAAGATGATGGGCGTCGGGCTGGCGACCGCGATCTTCGTCGACGCGACCCTCGTGCGCATGGTCTTGGTCCCCGCGACGATGGAGCTCCTCGGCGACGCCAACTGGTGGTTGCCGGCGCCGCTCGCTCGCCGTCTGCCGAAACTCCTCGTCGAGGGAGAGACGCCCGGCGCCATCGACGACGAGCTCGACGAGCTCATGCACACCGACGACGCACGCCGCGTCACTCCGCGCTGACCAGCGACGCGGTGTGCCGGATACTCACCGACCGCGATATTGCCGTACGGTTCGTGGCCGATGGATGTCGCGGTCGACGATCCCGTCGAGCGAGCCACCGAGCGAATGCGATAGAACGCCATTAGGCGACTTCCGGTCGTCGAAACGAAGGGAACCCGATGACCGCCATGCTCTACAAGTTCCCCTGCCCGATCTGCGGAACCGAGATCGAATCGTCGAACAGCGTGACGCTCGACGAGACGCACTACGACGATGGAACACTGCGCGCAGTGCGCATCCACCACGGCGCGGACGTGATCCACGAGTGCGAAGCAGCACTGCGTCCGGGCATTCCCTCGCGCTGAGCCTCTTCGCCGAGCTCGGCGCGTCGTGACTCGACACCTCGACGCGCGTTCGGTCGGTTGGCTGCGCTACCTGTACCGCAAGGCGACGACGCCCGATAGTTGGGACCGCGAGGGTCACCCGCATGAGCACTGGGACGACCTCAGTGATCCGCCCATGCTGTGCTGGCATCGTTTCGACCTGATCGACTCGACCTATGCGGTCGCGCTCATGGCTGATGTCACGCCGGCGTGGCGCGAGGTCTACGCACGCATTCTCGACGAGTTGATCTTTCGGCACACCGGTTGGTGGGCGGCGCGTGACTGGCTCACGCAGATCGGCCACGATCCCGATCGCGCCAACTACCCCGACATCTACCGCCTCCTCATTCCGGAGCATTTGTGGGGCAACTACGACGTTCCCGGTTGGACGGCCAACGGGATCGAGCCGTGGGGTCTGCAGATGGACCCGATCGGCGCCACCGGCAACTTGTTCTTCAAGGGGTTCTTCTTGGTGATGCTCGGGCTCCATCTGCGCACGACGGGCGACGAGCGTTGGAACGCGCCGTTCGACATCGTCCGCGACGGCGACAACACGTTCACGTGGTTCCACACTGCGATCGCCGATCACTTGCATCAGCAGTGGACCCGAGCGCCCGACGGGT
Organism: Actinomycetota bacterium; assembly: GCA_030774075.1. Lineage (GTDB taxonomy): Bacteria > Actinomycetota > Acidimicrobiia > IMCC26256 > PALSA-610 > PALSA-610. The sequence continues at coordinate 5,104 of JALYLU010000248.1, forward strand.
GTCACTGCGAGAACACGAAGGTCTGGCCGTACTGCCTCGCGGGTGCCGGCCTCGGCCTCCAGCTCCATGACCTGTTGCGCGGCACCGACCATCACGCGGTGTTCGATCGTTGGTGGCGCGACGTGTGTCGCAGCAAATATCTCCACCTCGACGGCAACGAGCTCCCGAAAGCCGTGACGCTGTACTACGACCCGATCCTGGAGGTGCACCACGAGGTGCCGGTGATGTTCGGCATGGTGCCGGCGCCCTACCTCGCACCCCAAGTACCCGACGACGCGCGCCGGCTCTTCGAAGCCGGCATGCGCCAGCTCGGCATGTGGGAATCGACCGAGGCGGTCGCGCCGATCGGGCCGCGCGTTTCCGCGACCGCGCTGTGGATGGCCAAGGAATGGGGACTCCGGCCGCTCGCCCACGCGCTCGGCACGATGGTCGACGAGCACTACGAGCCGACCTGGGACCACGCCCGGGGAGAGTTCACGTGGGGCTTCGAGCTCGACGAGCCACACCCGCGCGGCCAGTACAACGGAACGATGGCCGCCGCGCAGGTCGCGACCGAACAGGCCTGGTCGCGCCTCGCCACCGTCGGACCCGGCGCCCGATTCACGGAACCCACGGTGGTCGACGTCGACTTTCCGAC
>JALYLU010000248.1:5750-7338 GCA_030774075.1 Actinomycetota bacterium
CCTCTTCGTCACGCCCGCACCGATCAACGAGCACGCGTCCGGCGCACCCACGACGTTTCGGCCCACGACGTTTCGGGTCGTGAACCTGCCCGATCCGAGCGCGTGGCGGGTCGAGCTCGAAGACGGAAGTGCTGTCGAGGTCGCATCAACCGGCGACGCGCTCAAAGTCCACACGACCTCAGCGCCCCGCCGGCACCGGATCTTCGCAGATCCACACGCGTAGAGGGCCCGCGATCTCGACGCCGTCGCGTCGGACGGCGGCCAGGCTGTCGCCGGACTCGTAGCCGACGAAGGTCGAGGTCGCGAAGATCGAGCGTGCGAAGGCGAGGCAGCCTGACCAGCTTGTCGAGGTGACGCCCTCGTCCGCGAAGAAGTTGGAGATCCCGACGACGTTGGAGCTGCGGTTGAGGATCGCCCCCGCCACCACTCGGTCGCCGGCGCGCGCGGCGAGCACCGCGACCGAGTCGTGATCGAGAAGATCGGCGCGCAGGATGTCGGTCGGACCATCCTCTTCCCGCCAGGCCTCGACCCACTTTGCGAAGTCGTCACGGTCGCGCACCCGCTCCCAACGCGCACCGCCTTTCTCGGGCCATAGCCGTGCACCCGTATGGACGATCCACTGGGCGTCGAAGAGCACACGGAAGCCGTGGTCGGTGAGATCGAGCGACGCGAAGCTGTCCTTGATCGAACAACCTTTCGAGGCGTCGACGCGCGCGAGCAGGTCCGGAACGCAGAGGTCCGGTACCAGCGTGACCGCGTCGGGGTAGTAGGGCGGCGTCCGCGTCGGACTCGTCCACGCGTCGTCGTCGAACCGCGTCCGTGGGCCGTGGGACCGACAGACCACATCGCACCATTCCGCGTTGTTGAGGGCCGCGATCCCGCGCCAAGTGTCCATCGGACCGAGTGTGCCAGGGATGAAGCGCTCGGCCGGACGAAGAGGCCGGGTCAGGCTTGGGGCGGCGTGTTCGTCTTCCCGGCCGCCATGGTGATGCCGGTGACCAGAATGAAGAGGGCGAACGTCGTGACGCCCGCGAGGCCGATGAGCGCAGCACCGGCGTCGAGCACGGTGAACATCGCCACGACGTTGCCGACGACCGCCAGCAACGCGAGCCACATCGTGAAGCTCGGGAGCGCGCCGGTACGGCGGATCGCGAGCGCGGCACCCAACGTGAACGCCACGATGCCGGCTGACGTTGCTGCGAACACCAGGCTCTGCGCGTCGTACAGGAGCCTGAGCGTGTCGGGCCGGTACGTCTGCGCCGCGCCGTCGACGTAGATGACCGAGACGTTGAGCGCGCCGCCGATCATCGCCACGGGCGTGGTCACGAGCAGACCCGCGAGCGAGACGGTGCCGAGCGCGTTGGCGAGTCGGTCACCCCGGAACATCTCCCGTAGCACCACCGCGAACCACAGGACGAATGGGGTGGCGAAGATGCCGATGAGGTTGGCCCACAGCAGGTTCGACCGGTGGTCGACGTAGTAGTCGCGAATCTTGCTCACGGCATCGTCAGCCATCGGTGGTGACCCCGAGATGGTGATCGTGATCACGATGAGGATCACGAAGGCGATACCCGCCGCACCGGCCCAA
>JALYLU010000249.1 GCA_030774075.1 Actinomycetota bacterium
ACGCGGCCGACGGCGTACTTGTCCCTACCGCGTTGGCGGCGGTGACGGTGCAGGTGTAGGTCTTGCCGTTCGTGAGGCCGGTGACGGTGATCGGGCTCGCCGGCCCGGTGTTCGAACCCAAGACGCCGCTGTTGGTCGACGTGCAGGTCGCGGTGTAGCCCGTGATCGCGCTGCCACCATTGTTCGCGGGCGCGGTGAACGTCACCGATGCCGACCCGTTGCCGCGTGTCGCGGTGCCGATCGTCGGCGCGCCGGGCACGGTGGCCGGTACGAAGCTGTTCGACTCCGCCGACGGCGCACTTGAACCCTGCGCGTTCTGCGCCGTCACCGTGCACGTGTAGGTCTTGCCATTCGTGAGGCCCGACACCACGATCGGGCTCCCCGGCCCGGTGTTCGAACCCGTTGCGCCGCTGTTGGTCGACGCGCAGGTCGCGGTGTAGCTCGTGATCGCGCTGCCACCATTGTTCGCCGGCGGCGTGAACGTCACCGAACCCGACCCGTTCCCGCGTGTCGCGGTTCCGATCGTTGGTGCGCCCGGCACCGTTGTGGGTGCGCCGGTTGCGCTCACTTGTACAGAGGTGAGCTGGGGTGTGCGGGTGGTGTCGGTGCTGTCGAGGGTCGCTCGGTATTGGAGGTATCGGCCGTTGGGACTGGTGATCGTGGTGCCGTTGAGGGGCGAGAAGGCCGACCAGGTCGCACCGTTGTCGGAAGTGCGGGTGGCGAACTGGATGCTCGTGTTGGTGGGTGTCGTCGCCGCGGGGTTGAGGGTCAACCAGGCGCGATTCGTGCCCGCGTCGATCGCGGCCGACACGAACGTGCACGGCGCGGTGAACGGCGACATCTGCAGCCAGTCGACCGAAAGGTGGGTGCCGTCGGCGTGCGCGTCGCTCGCCAACGGCCGCATCTGAGAGGCGATCGCGTGTGGGAGGCGACCTGGGTTCCGTCGACCCAGTACACGACCTGCGAGGATGTCCTGTCGATACGGAAGCGGTGCGGCGACCCGAGCAGATTGCCCGCCAGGACGGTGTCGGTGCTGTTCGAACCGTCGTTGGTGCGGGCCTTCAAGGTGCCGGCGTCGGAGCCGGTGCTGAAGATCGCCCACGGCCCGGCATTGAAGTCGGTGCCGAAACCGACATGTTGGAACGACTCGTTCGCGAACGTGGCGACGAACTCGACCGAGTGCCCGGCGCTGTACGACGCGGTGGTCCCGGCCCGAGCCGTGTTGAGGGCGAGCTGACCGCCAGCCACCGTTGCGCTCCCACTCGAGTCCCACAACGTGCTCTCCCAGCCCGCGGGCAGCGCGGTACCCGCGAACTCGGCCCGGACCGTGGGCGTGAGCTCGACCTCCCCATCGCCGGTGTGCGCGACCACCGCGCACGCACCCGGCGTTCCCGCCGAGAAGTCGGCCGTGGTGGTGTCGGTCGCCGCGAACGTCGGCACCGTGAACGACGCCGGCGCGGCCGGTGACGCCGGCGACGTCGCACTGTTCGCAGCCCGGTCGGTCGACGTCACCCGGTAGAAGTACGTCGTGCCCGGCGTCAGGCCCTGCAGCGTGACCGAATGCGACGTCACCAACGCAGGATCCGACTCGGTCGTGTTCAACGCGTTCGCGGCAGTGCCATACGCGACACTCGAATCCGACAACTCATCGGTCGTCCACGTGACCGTTGCGTTGCCGGCCGTCGACGCCGACGCCACCACCGACGAAATCACCGGCGGCGCCGTATCGGGGTTCGAAAAGACCACGTCGGCCCAGTAGTTGCTCGCATTGGAGGTCTGGTCCGGGAAGGCGTCGCTGCTGCCCTCGTGGAACACCCCGTTGGCGCCGTCGACGCCCGACTTCAGCGCGTGCAAGGGCGGATTGTCGACTCCGTTGTTCGCGAAATAGCCCACGTCGTCGGGGTCGCGCTCCGAAGTACCAGACGCTCGATCGCTGCGGGAGCTCATGAGACGAGCCAGTTCGGGTCCAGCCCCCGAAGGTCCGGTGGCGCCATCCTCGCCACGCCGGTCGCGCCTTCGGCCACAATTCGCGCGCTCGGGAACGCGCTGCGGACGCGCATTGGGTTCGTTTCGCGCGATCGGCGTCCAGGCTAGATGGCGAGGTCCATCTCCCTTAGCTGTTCGTATTGACGCAGCGTCTGCTGCAAGGCTGTTCCGACGCGGGCGTCGATCTTGGTGACCTGGTCGATGTAGCGAAGTGCTTGTCTGCTCGCGTCTGCGTACTCGTGGTCGGCCCCGCTGGAAAGGGCGAGCGGGTCCGGAGGTTCCCCTATAAGTGCAGCCGCGTAGCGAGGTAGACGCTCTGCGCTCAGCATCAGATTCGCGAAGCGTTCTGCGACGCGACACTCGAGCGCGGTGCGTGGATCCAACGACTCAACGATGGCATCGACATATTCGTCGATGGCAGCCTGATCCTCGGCGAGGACCCCGCTGGGGATCGCCACCGACTTCTGCGCGTAGGCGCCGTGCCTCAACGCGTTGAGCGAGCTGCGCTGCTTGCCCTCCACCGTCTTCGGTCCCGTCGAACTGGTCGCGTTCCGCCGATTGGCGCGGGTGCGAGTGTCGATCAGCTCAGGTTCGCCGACGTCGTCTCCATCATCGCGATCTGCGCGAGACAGGTGTTCTACGTGAACTCCACCTTCCGCCAGAGAGTCGCCGCGAACGGCAGGTTCGCCTTCAGGGTCTTCGGCCTCGACGTCGTCAGCCGGCAACATCGACATCTCCGCCGCGTCGGCATCGCCGAGGTCAACCTCATCGCCCGTGCCCGCGTCTGCGCCTGTACCTTCGTCCACCGTCTCGCCCTTCCCCTTCGAGGTTTGTTCGACCGCCCGATGGTCCTCAGTATGCACCATCGCGGCATGCGTGCAAGCCGAAAATACCCTTTAAAATAAGGCTCGATTGTCAACTGACTTGACAGTCTCGGGCGACCGCACCGTCTCGCGGTGATCCCGAACGTCGCGTAGCAGACGGTCGATGCGCATCGGTGCGGCTCACGCGCGGAATCAACGCGACGACGGATCCCGATGGCACCTGCCGTAACCTGACGGCTCCGCGCGCGCAAGCCTTGCATCGCCCATAACGGCGCACGATCCATCGGCACTGCCCCTGTCCTGCGAGAGCCGGCGCGCGATTCGGTCGAGGCTGTCGGCCGCGACCTCATGGCAAGGTCGCCCTACCAAACGGCGCGGGTGCGATGTCACCCACACGTCGAGTTGACCTCCTCCGACGACACGCCTCAGCAGATGTCCGAGCCGATCAAGCGACGACGCCGATATCCATGCCATGGCGAAGTCGACCGTCGACTTGCCACCCCGCCGACTGGTCGAGGGAACCGGTACTCACTCGAAGGCGCTCCTGGCGACGCGCTGTCTCGCGCCGTCATGTGACCGGCGTGATCCGGAAGAGTTCGCGTGCCGATAATCCAGCCAGTCGCGCCATTTCTGGCAGATCGGCGCAACCATGCTCGCCGTCGACATCCGCGAGGGTCAGATAGTGCCCTGACGACCGACGCGGTCGGCGCCCTCCGGGTAGTTGATCAATGAGTGCGCGCATCCCGAAACGGCGTGCGTTCCGCGACGCCGCGCCCATCTCACAGGTGTCATGGCGGATCAGTCGTTGTCTGCGCCGGCAACCAGGTCGGCGATGCGTTCGGCGGCTTCGGCTTGCATGCCTGGCAGAACGTGCGCGTACTGGTGCATCGTGAATTCCGGGGTGTGATGTCCGAGCCGTTCCGAGATCACCTTGGGTGACACGCCCGCTTGGATCGCGAGTGTCGCGTGCGTGTGGCGTAGATCGTGCAATCGAATGCGCGGCAGACCCGCTTGTCGTAGCGCTGCTTGAAACTGGACCGACACCGCATGGGGATGAAGCACTTCGTCACCTTCTCGACGGAACACACGGTCCGTCGCGAGCAACACCTGACCCTGCGATCGAGCACGCCTCTCACCTTCGGCACGGTGGGCCTGCAGCACCGTCGTCGTGGCTGCGTCGAGGTCGATCACTCTGGCTTGATGGGTCTTGGGTGTCGTTTCGACGATGCGGTACCGGACCAACACGATGCTGCGACGGATCGAGAGCCGCTTGTGCTCGAAGTCGATGTCGCCCCATCGCAGGCCGCACAGCTCGCCGCGACGCATGCCCGTGAAGGCGGCGAGGTGCCAGAGCGGTTCGAGCGGTGCGCCGCGGACGTGGCGCAAGAACCGTGCGAGCTGATGCGCTTCCCAGAACCGGAGCTCACGGTTGGATGATCGTGCCGGCTTGGGGGCCTTGGCCCGGTCGGCCGGGTTGGACTTCAGAAGCCCGTCGTCGATGGCGTCGGCGAAGGCCTTGTGCGCGATCGTGTGGATGTACCGGACCGTCTTCGGATTGAGACCCCGACGATCACCGTTCAGCCGGCCGCGCTCCAACAACTCGACGTACATATCGGTCAGCATCCGCGGCGTGATCTCGCCGAGCGGCACGTCGCCCAGCCTCGGGAGGACGTGATTCTGCATGTTGTGACGATAGGACTCGAACGTGCTCTCCTTCAACTGGGACCGCACTACCGGCAGCCAGAACCTCGTCACCCAATGGTTCAGCTTGACGACTTTACGGCCGCGTTTACGCTTCGCCATGTCGGGACCTCCAGGGGTCTCGTCCGGGCCCCGGGGTGTTCACGCACCGCCGGGGCCACCATCTCATTCCGAAGTGATTATAGCCCTAATCGGAGTCGCGGGTCGTGGGCCGTAGAGTCGACGTTGCTGAACTAGTCGGCGCGGCTGAGATCGCTGATCGCCTCGGATTGGCTCACCCCGAGGCTGTCCACAACTGGCGTCGACGGCATCACGACTTCCCCGAGCCCGTGACCAGGCTTCGACAGGCCATGATTTGGTATTGGCCAGACGTCGAGAAGTGGGCTCGGAGAACCGGGCGGCTGGGCCAACTGCGGGATTAGAACACACACGCGTCGGGTTCGTGGGCTCGAGTCCCGCCCCCTCCACTGATGGACGTTATGGCGGCGACTTTGGCTTATTGAAGCCGTTTGCGGGCGGTTGGAGTGTCGCACGCTCCACCAAGAGATGTTCCTCACTCGAACCCCGCTCGTCGACGTCGCCGACAGCATCGCCACTGCCGAGGTCATCCCCGGGCTCTACGGCGAGCCGTTCGGCGATCCGTCCGCCATCCCAACTCATCGCCCGCGGCGCCGCGCGCGCCTCGGTGACGCTCGCCCTCACCGGTGACGGCGGCGACGAGCCGTTCAGCGTGTACAACCAGCTCGGCGGCTAGAACGATCATCAGCTAGCGTTTCGCCGATGCCCTCGAAGTTCGGCGACGGGCAGCGAAGTCGCGACTTCATCTGCGTAGGCGACGTCGTGGCCACGAACCTCGCCGCGGCTGCCGCGCCGGCGACCACGGCGGGAACGTCTGCAACGTCGCATCGGTGCAAAGCCATACGCTGCTCGAGACACTCGGCACGATCCGCTGGCGACCGTCGCGTCGGACGGCTCGCTGACCTATCAGCTGCGTTTCATGGGGCTTCCCGCGCACGCAGGTGACGTTTTGCACCTTCATGTCAGGCTTCCATCCGGCTGGAAATAGAAGGACGGTGCGCCTCCGACAACGAGATCGCTCGATCAGGACGTGATCGGATCGTGGCGACTCGTCCACTCCTGAGCGCGAGCGTTGTTACGCGTCGCGCTCCGGAGTAGCGTCAAGGCTGAGAAGCGAAGCCGGATACGACGGGAACGAGGCCATGGCTGGCACCTACCGAGTTTCGAAGTCGTTGTTGCGCCGAGTCGCGATTTTGATTGCGGTGGCGCTGGCCGGCGGCGGATTGCTCGTTTTCGAACACGTCGGTACGGGTGCCGCTACGGGTCAGCCGTCCCAAGTGCAGGCGAACACGCCTCAACCCACAGCCACCGCGAACAGCCGAACCACGACGAGCACGCCTCGCCACTGCGTAAACGGCCTGGGCCTGGACAATCCGAAGAACAAACACTGTCGTCCCGCGTCGGGAGCTTAAGGCCTCGCATAACGACGCGAACGGGTGAGCGGTACCGGTTCGCCGAAGCACACGACGAGAACCGGTACGGACGATCGATGCGACGCAGGGTACGGAGCGAGTCGTGAATACCCGTACGCGCAGGCGTCTGCGGTTCTGGATCATCGCCGCGCTCGTCGTTGTGGCCGGTGGACTGTTCGTTTTGACGTTGGTGCAAACGGCGCGCGCCGACCGCATCGGAGTGCGCGGCAAAGCGGCGCTGCTGCGAGCCGAGCAACATATCGACGCGCACAACGTGAAAGCGGCGCGTCAAGACCTGCTCGAGGCGCGCGTCGACTTCCGTCACATGCAGCACGATCTCGCCAACATGGGCCCGCTCGCGCCGCTGGCTCGGGTGACACCCTTCGTTCGGATACAGGTTCGTGGTGCGAAGGCGTTCGCCGGTGCGGGCGAACTGCTGAGCGACGCCGGCTTGAACCTGGTCGACGCAGCCGAACGCGTGCTCGACCCGAAGGACTCCAATCTCCGCATCGCCGACGCGCTCGGCGAGCTGCGCAACATCCGAGTTGCGCTGAAGGACGGCATCGGCGCGCTGGATCGCGCCGCCGACAAGGTGCGCGCGCTCGACGGATACCGGTTGATCGGTCCGCTCGATCGCGCCCGGCGGGACCTGGCGCAGCGGCTGCCGCGGATCGGCGCCCGCGCCGTCTCGGCGCGCGACGGGCTCGACGCGCTCATCGACATGCTCGGCGGTTCGGGCCCGCGGCGGTTCCTCGTGCTCTCCCAGAACCCCGACGAGGTCCGGCCGACCGGCGGGTTCATCGGCACATACGGCTTGCTCGTCACGCGCAACAGCCACCTGGTGCTCGAGCGCTACGACTCGACCGATAACTGGTACCTCGCGCGGCCGCAAGCCGAGATTCCGGCCGAGCAGGCCGCGCCGCCGCTCAAGCTCAACTCACCACCAGAACCGCAATCCATCGCCAACGTCAACGCGACGGCCGACTTCCCGACCGCCGCCCGGCTCGCGACCGAGCTTTGGCGCCGCGGAGGCGAGCAACAGGTCGATGGGGTCATCGCCATGACACCCGACGTGATGGCACGCGTCCTGCGCGTCCTCGGTCCCGTTTTCGTGCCCGGCTACGACGAGACGGTGAACGCGAGCAACCTTCTCGCGCGCGTCAACTTCCATACACACCTCGACGCCTCCGCGTTGCGCCACCCCGCGACTCGCAAAGCGTTTCTTGTCGAGCTCGTACACGTCGTACTCCAGCGTCTGCTCGACGCACCGGCCTCGCGTTGGGATGCCCTTGGGCAAG
>JALYLU010000250.1 GCA_030774075.1 Actinomycetota bacterium
GCACGGGCTCCTCAGCGTGCTCTGGCACGGTCCACGCGCTGCGCACGACGTCGTCGTGACCTGTGGTGGTGGGATGGGCGGCATGCTCGGTCCGGCGGATGGCCTCTACCACGCGCTCGGTTGCGAGCTTGCCGACACGCACGGGATTGCCACGATGCGGGTTGGCTACCGCAAGCCCAACGATCTCTCGCGATGCGTCCACGACGTCGCCGCCGCGGCCGATCTCGCGAGCCGTTCGGGTGCGCGCGGGTTCGTCGTCATCGGCCACTCGTTCGGCGGCGCGGTCGCGATCCAGGCGGGAATCGTGCTCGGCGCGCACTGCCGGGGAGTGGTGACGCTCTCGACCCAATCGGCCGGATGCGAGCACGCGTCGGAGCTGGGCGACACACCCCTACTTTTACTGCACGGCACCGACGACGAGATCCTTCCGCCGGAGACGAGCACGGTCGTACAGATGCTCGCGGGTCACGGCGAGGTCGTGCTGCTGTCCGGCGCCGGGCATCTCCTCACCGAGGCCGCGACCGAGCTGCGCGAGCGACTCTCGGTCTGGATACCGGAGCGCTTCGCAGGCGCCGAGGGCTAAGTACCCGCGAGCTTGGCGACGATCGGCGCGAACTCGTCCACGTTGTCGTCGCCGACGACCACGTACGAAAGGCCCCATTGCTCCCGGCGTCGATGCAGCTGCTCGGCGATCTCGTCCTCCGTACCGACCAGCGCCGCGCCCGACTCCAACGCCTCCGCCGGCGACACGCCGAACGTTGGCGCGAGGGCTTCGGCCAGCTTCATCCGATCAGGCGTCACGCGGGTGACGAAGAATCGCATCTGGATCTCGATCTCGTCGATCCGGTCGCCGGCGGCGTCGCGGATCCATTGGACCTTGCGGTCGGTCTGCTCACGCAGCGAGTCCTTCGCCGCGTCGAGTCCGATCTCACCGGCGCGCAAGTTGGGATTGATGCCGACGATGTCGGCCTCGCGCGCGGCGATCGACAACACGCGTTTGCCGCCACCGCCGATCAGAAGCGGCGGACCCGGCTGTTGCACGGGCTTGGGCCACGACGCGTAGTCGGTGATGCGGTAGTACTCACCGTGATAGGTGAACTGCTCACCCGTGAAGCACTGCTTGATGACCTGTAGTGCCTCCTCGAAGCGGTCGACGCGCACAGCCGGCGGGTCGTACGGCAGGCCGAGCTGGTCGTAGTCGGTCCGCATCCAGCCCGCGCCGATGCCGAGCTCGAGCCGGCCGTCGCACAGCAGGTCGATGGTCGCGGCCTCCTTGGCGAGGATCGCAGGATGCTTGTAGTCGTTGTCGAACACGAGCGACCCGACGCGCAAACTCGTCGTGTACGCGGCCGCCATCGCGATCGCGGGCAGGGGCGCGAGCTCCGGCCCGAAATGGTCGGGCATGAACAGCGTCGAGAACCCGAGGTCTTCGAGCTTGCGGGCCTTGGCGCGCCACTGCGACGCCGAGTCCACCTGCGAGACCTGCACTCCGAACCGGAACGGTTTCATGATCCCTACTTTCCCGCCAGACGTTCGACGATCGGCGCGAACGTGTCGATCGAGCCGTCCTCGATGACGTGGTACGACATCTGCCAGCGTTCGCGCCGTTCCTCGAGTGATGCGACGATCTCGTCCTCGCTGCCGACCAAGCACGGCGGCGCGACGCGCGCGTCGTCGACGGAGACGCCGAACGCGTCCGCGATGCCTTCGAGAACCCGCTTCGCGTCGTCCGTCACGTACACGAAGCCGACGAGCGCCTGCAGCTCGAGGTCGTCGAACCGCTCCCCCGCCGCGTGCCGCACCCATCCGATCTTCTGGTCGGTCGCGTCCGGCGTCATCGAACGCGCGGCATCGGACGAGGTGCCGTCGCCCGAGCGCAGGTTTGCGTTGATGCCGACGATCTGCGCCTCGCGTGCGGCGAGGGCCAGGATCTTCGGCGCGCCACCCCCGACGAAGAACGGCAGCGGCTGCTGCAACGGCTTGGGCATGCCGTCGAGATCCGTGACGCGGTAGTGCTCACCGTGGAACGTCAAGGGACCGGGCGAGAACAGTCCCTTCAGGATCGTGATCGCCTCCGCCAGCCTCGCGATCCGCACGCCGGGACGGTCGAGCGGGATTCCGGCCTTCTCGTAGTCGGCGGTCATCCAACCGGCGCCGATGCCGAGCTCCAAGCGACCGTCGGAGAGCAGGTCGAGCGACGCCATCTCCCGCGCGCACACGACCGGATGCTTGTAGTCGTTGCCGAGCACGAACGTCCCGACGCGCAGCCGGTCGGTCACCGCCGCTGCGTGCGCGAGCGCGACCGTCGGCGCGAGGTCGTGCTCGACGAAGTGATCGGGGACGAAGAGGGTCGAGTAGCCGAGTGACTCGGCCTTGCGTGCGAGCGCGGTGAACTCCTGACGCGACCGACCCTTGCTGCAGGCGACGCCGAAACGGAATCTGCGATCGTGCATCGGGCGACCCTACAAGAGGCCGTCCGCCTTGCGAGAGCCCGGTTGACGCCTGCCAGTCGATCCCCAGCCGGCCCTCCCCCGAGCCGAATCGTCCAGTGTCTCGACCTCGAGCCAGGTCACGTTCTCCACGCGCTGGATCACGAGTTGCGCGATGCGATCGCCACGGCGCACGTCGAACACCTCCCGGGGGTCGAGGTTCACGAGCAGCACACTGATCTCGTCGCGGTAACCGGCGTCGATCAAGCCCGGGGAATTCAGACAAGTCACACCGTGACGCAACGCCAAGCCCGAGCGGGGTTGCACGAAACCGGCGAATCCCTCGGGGATCGCGACGGAGATTCCCGTGGGCACGAGTGCCCGACCGCCTCCCGGCTCGAGGCGAGCTTCGGCGCGCGCGGCCAAGTCGTAACCGGCATCTCCCGCGTGCCGGCGCGCGGGCAAGGGAAGTTCGGGATCGAGACGGCGAACGCGGATGCTCAGCTGGATGCCCGTGAGGCTATCCACGACGCATCGCGCTACGACGGGTCGCGAAGATCGGAGAGCAGCTGCTCGTGCTGTTCGGGCGTGAGCAGCACATCCTGGTCGTAGTCGCGATGGTCGACGACGATGTGTACCGGACCGCTCGCGAACATCTCGACGTCGGATGCGGCGAAGCGGAACTTCAGGAAATGAACAGCCGCCGTGATGTCGTCGCGAGTGAGGCGCAACTCGTCCTCCTCCGATGGCGCGCCCACCACGCGCGTCCCGTCCGGCAGGACGACGGCGATGTGCTGTTCGATCCCGACGAGGCGAGGCAGCCACTCGCGCAGCTCCCGCTCGGATGTCAACTCGATCATCAGGGTCGCCGACAGTTCGTCGGCGTCCGGGATCAGCTGGTTATAGGTCTCGACCTCGTGGGCGATCTGTTCGTCGCGCAACATCCGCTCCGCGCGCGCCATCTCCTGCACCTGCCAACGCATCGTGACGGTGTTCTCGAACACCATCGTCATGATCGGGCCGAGCGCGACGCGCCGAAGCCGCTTCAGGTCGATGATCTGGCGACGGAGATCGTCGCGCTCGCGCTCATACGCGCGCATGTCGACGATGTCGTCGACGGTCAGCTTCCGCATCAAGGCTCCTCCGATCCATACGCGCGGGCCAGGACCTGTAGCGGATGGACGGGTCGCTTACCGCTCCCCTCCTCGATCGCGACGTTGGCCAGTTGGCAGTCACCTGCGACCAATACCGCCTCGGACGCCCGAACCCTTTCCAACAACGGCTTCGCAACGCGCCGCGCGAGCTCGACGTTCTCGACCCGCAGTCCCCAGGTTCCATCGATGGCACTGCAGCGCTCCAGCATCTGCACCTTGGCGCCGGTGAGCTGCATGAGCTGCGAGCTGCGAGGCCCGATCTGCTGCGCGCGGTAGTGGCACGCCGAGTGCCAGACGATCGACTCGTAGGTCTGGCCCGCGAAGTTCGTATCGAGCTTGCGGGTCTTGTGCGCGTTCATTAGGAACTCGGACGCGTCGAATGTCGCCGCCGCAACCCTTCGTGCGGCCTCCGTACCGAGGAAGGCCGGATACTCGTCCTTGAGGGTGTACGCGCACGTCGGTTGCGGCACGACGATCGAACGCCCGGCGACGACTGCCGGAAGCAACGCGGTGACATTGCGCTGCGCGGCGTCACGGAACTTGTCGGCGTCGCCCGCGTCGAGCCATGGCATGCCGCAGCACACCTGACCCTCGGGCAGCTCGCACGTGAACCCGTTGCGTTCGAAGGCGGCGCCGGCTGCCCGCCCGATCGCCGGCTGCTGGTACTCGACCAGACACGTCGGAAACAGGGCCACCGGACCCCGGTCGACTTCCGCGGCGACGCGCGCCCGGGGGTCGCGGCCGCGGAACCACTTCGAGAATCGCACGCGATCGAACGTCGGCAACAGCCGGTCGCGGGCAATGCCGGTGACCTTCTCCATCGCGACCCGTGCCGGGCGAAGCTTCGCCGCGGCGTTCACGATCGGCGCAAACGTGGTCGCAAGCTTGCCCTGCTGATCGGTGCGCGCGAGCAATCGAGCCGAACGCGACGCGTCGCCGGCCTCGCTCTGTCCCGTGAGCGAACGCAACATGAGCTGGGGAAAATCCACGCGCCACACCTGCTGCTGGTCCGGCGTGTATGGGCAGATCACGTAGCAGAGCTTGCACTGATAGCACTCGTCGACGACGCGCTTGTGCTGGGCATCGCTGAGCTCACCGGCGTGGTCGCTTCCGCCCAGTTCGTCGACCATCTCGAACAGCGAGCGGAAGCTCGGACACAGCTTCACGCAGATCCGGCAGTCACTGCAGATGTGGAAAGTGCGATCGCGCTCGGCACGAGTCGCGTCGACGTCGAACCACGAAGGGTCGAGCGGATCGTAGAGATGTTGCGCCATCGTCAGCTCCGCGATCGGCGGGAAAGGGGATCGACGTGATGCGCGAGAGCGGCGTCGGAGACCGTCCCCCGGGGCCGCGCTCGCTCGACCGGACTTCGACGAGCCGAACCAGGACCCGACGCGGGCCGGGTCAGGTCAGGAAACGTTCTCCAGACCGGCCTGGAAGCGTCCGGCGTGGCTCTTCTCGGCGCGCGCGAGCGTCTCGAGCCATTCCGCGATCTCCTCGAAGCCCTCGTCGCGCGCGGTACGCGCGAAACCCGGGTACATCTCCGTGTACTCGTAGGTTTCACCGGCCACCGCCGACTGCAGGTTGTCGGTGGTCGCACCAACGGCGACTCCGGTGACGGGGTCACCCACCTCGGCGAGGAAGTCGAAGTGCCCGAAGGCGTGTCCGGTCTCGCCCTCGGCGACCGAACGGAACAGCGCGGCGACATCCGGGTATCCCTCCACGTCGGCCTTCTGCGCGAAGTAGAGGTAGCGGCGGTTGGCCTGGCTCTCGCCCGCGAACGCCTCCTTCAGATTCTCGTGCGTCTTGCTTCCCTTGAGATCGGGCATCGGATGTGGCTCCTTGTTGGTCAGATTCGATCGGAACAGTGGTCACAGCGGCCGCGGAAGATCACCTGGACGTCGTCGACGGTGAAATCGCGCCGATGGCGAATCGGCACATGCAAGCCGGTGAACTCAACTGGAAGATCGCGCACGCGTCCGCACATGGTGCACAACAGATGGTGATGGTCGTCCTCCACGTTCGGGTCGACGCGCACGCTACCGGTGCCCAGATCGAGGACCCGCACCTCGCCGAGCTCCTCGAGATCGTGCACCGTCTGGTAGACCGTTTTCAGCGAGAGGGTCGGCATTTCGGAGCGGGCGCGATCGAACAACGACTCGACCGTCGGGTGCGAATCGTCGCCTTCGAGCAGGCGAAAGATCGCCTGTCGTTGCGGCGTGACCCGCAGACCCTGCTCGCGGAACATCGCGGTAAGCGCGTCGCAGCTCTTCATGAATGGTTGGCCTTGGTCTTCATGGCCGGGAGGTCCTTCATGACAGCGACATACTAACAACAACTATTGTCGACAAGCAACCGGCGTCGCGACCGCGCGATATTGCGGCGTGCTCCACATCTCGGAGATGCTCGCCAACGCAGCTCGCGTCGCGCCGAAGGCGGTCGCGGTCACGCTCGATGACGACGCGCTGACGTTCGGCGAGGTCGACCGGCGGTCGAATCGCATCGCGAACGGACTGCGCGGAATCCGGGTCGGGCGCGGTGACCGGGTGTTGTGGTGGGGCGACACCTCGATCGAGGCCGTTCCCGTATTCGCTGCGCTCGCGAAAATCGGCGCGGTATTCGCCCCGCTGAACGCGCGGGCCTCCGTCGAGGAGATCGCTCCGGTCGCCGAGTACGCCCGGCCGCGGCTGCTCTTGTGCGGTGCGTCACACGTCCAGGCCGGCGCCGAGCTTGCCGCGCGCGTCGACCTGCCGTTCTCGCCCGAGATCCCGACGGGCGTCGCGGATGCGCCCGATGCGTCCGATGTCGACGAGCGCGACCCACACGTCATCTTCTTTACGAGCGGCAGCACCGGACGACCCAAGGGCGTCGTGTTGTCGCACCGAACCAACTGGTTGCGCACGTACGTCGGCGCGACCTCGACGCCCGGCGGCGCGGGAACGGTGTGCATGTTCCCGCTCTTCCACATGGCCGGCTGGACGCTGGCGATGGGCGCGTGGCAGGGACGGCGACCCGTGCACTTCGTGCACACCCCCGACGCCGAGACGCTGTTGCACACATCCGCCCGCCACCGCGCCGCGCGGCTCTATTGCATCCCCGCGGTCTGGTCTCGCATCCTCGAGCACGGAGTCGGAAACGTCGATCTCTCGAACCTCGAAGAGGCCGACACCGGTACGTCGGCCACTCCACCCGAACTGCTGCGCGCGATCAAGGACGCGCTCCCGAATACCCGGACCCGCGTGTTCTACGGATCGACCGAAGCCGGACCGGGCGTGCAACTCGGCGACGCGGACCTGTTCCGCAAGCCGGGCAGCGTCGGGATTGCGCAACCCGGCGTCGACGTGCGCCTCGCGGACAGCGGCGAGGTCGTGATGCGGAGCCCGTTCCTGATGGACGGGTACTTCGACGACATGCCCGCGACGACCCAGGCCTTGCGAGACGGGTGGTACCACACGGGCGATCTCGGTGCGTTCGACGAAGAGGGCTACCTATCGATCGTCGGGCGGGCGAGAGACGTCATCCGAACCGGCGGTGAGACGGTCGCGCCCCCTGAGGTCGAGGAGGTGCTGAGCACGCACCCGGCGATCGGAGAGATCGCGGTGGTCGGCGTCCCCGACCCGCAATGGGGCGAGATCGTCACCGCGGTCGTCGTCATCCGCGCCGGTACCACGCCCCCCGACCTCGACGCGCTCCGGT
>JALYLU010000251.1 GCA_030774075.1 Actinomycetota bacterium
ACGCACGACGGCTCCGGCTTCGACGCACGCGAGGTAGCCCGCGAGATAATCCCACGGCGCGTGGAAGCCGCCCGCGTCGAGGAGGCCGTCGAGGCTGCCGGCCGCGATCTCACACAGCCCGAGCGCGGCCGAGCCGAGCGCACGAAACTGCTTCCACGGGGGCGAGGTCGGTGGGGTTCCCGTGAGGTACACGATCGCGTCCTCGACCCGCGTCGTCGACGACGGGCGCAGCCGCACGCCGTCGCGGAACGCGCCGCTTCCGCGCACTGCGGTGATGCACACGCCCGTGGCCTGGTTCACGACGAGCCCGGCGAGCGGGCCGTCGGCATCGAGCGCGCAGATCGAGGTCGCCCAGTACGGGATGCCGCGGGAGCAGTTGGTCGACCCGTCGACCGGGTCGACCACGACCGTGATCGTCGCTCCTTCGCGTTCGTGCACCCCCGACTCCTCGCTCACGATCCGCACGTCGGCGCGTTGCAGCACGCGACACGCCTCGGCGTCGGCGACGAGGTCGAGTGCGTACTGCCCGTCGCGGTCGGTGCGCCGGCGCAACTCCATCGCGTCGATCGCGTCGACGGCGCGCCGCACGACGCGCGCGACGTCGACGAACAGCTCGAGGAGCGCATCGGGCGTCGACGTCATTCCTCTACAACCACCTCGACGACCGCGTTGTAGTCGGGAACACCCGAGATCGGATCTCGCCGGGCCGGGGCGAGCAACGGATTCGCCTCCGGGTAGAACGCCTGCACGTTGCCGGGCCGGATCGGGGCGATATGCACCCGCGCGCGCATCTCGCCGTGCTGCGACCGCACGAGCACCGCGTCGCCATCGCCTATGCCCAGCGCGGTCGCGTCGATCGGCGCGACGAACAGCGCATCGCGTCGCGCGCCGGTCAGAGGGTCGACGTCGTTCCAGACCATCGTGTTGAACTGTTTGCCGCGCCGGGTCGACAGCACGAAATGACCCTCGGGCCGGTCGACGCGTCGGTGGGTGACGACGGCGAAGTGCGCGCGACCGTCGGGGGTCGGGAATGCACCGCCTTCGCAAAGAAGGGCGCCTCCGACCTGGATCGCGTCACCCGTCGCCTGCAGTCGCTCGATACCTGCGTAGGCGGGGACGACACGCGCGATCTCGGCGCGGATCGCCTCGGCCGACTCGCAGCCGAAGATCGCCGCCCGCTCCGGCCGCACGCGGCGTGCGATGTCGGCGAAGATGCGCCATTCACTGCGCGCCTCTCCGACGCGTGGACCCGGGATCTCCGGACTGAAGGCGACCCGGCGTTCCGTCGTGGTCGACGTCCCGCCGCCCTCTTGCTCATAGCGCGTCGCCGCCGGCAACAGCACCACCAGCTCGCCGGGGTCGACGAGCATCTGATGCGTGAGCACGACGTCCTGATGGACGCGCAGCGCGGCGCGAGAGAGTGCGGTTCGGGTGACGTCGGGCGCCGGCAACACGTCGAGAAAGTTGCCGCCGCTCGACCAGAGCACGTCGAGGTCGCCGTGGCGCGCCGCGTCGACCATCGCCGCCGCAGTAAGGCCCGGCGACGCCGGCACGTCGAAGCCCCAATGCGCGCTGAGCTCGGCGGCCGCCTCTCCCGTGATCGGGCCGCCGCCGGGAAACGTCGTCGCGTAACAGCCCATCTCCGCGCCGCCCTGCACGCCCGAGTGCCCGCGGATGGGCATGAGACCCGCACCGGGCCGCCCGACGTTCCCGCGCGCCAGACCGAGGTTCACGATGGCGCGCACGTTGTCGACCCCCGAGACGTGCTGGGTGACACCCATCGACCAGACGAGCACCGCGGAGCGCGCCGACGCGTACATCCGCGCAAAGCGCGCCATGTCGTCGCGCGTCGCACCTGACCCCTGCACGAGCAGATCGAACGACTCGTCCTCGAGCTCACCGAGCAGCGCGTCGAAGCCGACCGTGTGCTCGTTCACGAAGCGACGGTCGATGCCGCCGACGGCCAACAATTCCTTGAGGACACCATTGACGAACGCCACGTCGCCGCCGGTGTGGATTGCAAAGAACTCGTCGGCGACCTTCGTGCCGAAGATCGCGCTCTCGACGTTCGACGGCACCCAGTAGCGCTCCAGACCGGGCTCTCGGAGCGGGTTCACGACCGCGACCCGCGCGCCGCGCTGCTTGGCGAGATACAGGTACTTCATGAAGACGGGCTGGGCGTTAGCAACATCCGACCCGAAGAGCACGATGAGGTCGCTCTCGATCACGTCGCGGTAGGAACACGTCGTCGCGGCGACGCCGATCGCCTCCTTGAGTGCCGACGTCGACGGCGCGTGACACACCCGGGCCGCGTTGTCGACATTGTTCGTTCCGATGAAACGAGCCGCCTTCTGCGACGTGTAGTAGACCTCGTTGGTGATCCCGCGCGCGGTCAGATAGAGGCCGACGCGATCGGGAGTGGTGGCGCGGATCCGCTCCGCAACGACGTCGAGCGCCTCGTCCCACGACACGCGCGTGAACCCGCGCTCGCCCTTACGCCGAATCATCGGGTACGCGAGCCGCCCGAGCTCACGCAGGCGCCGGCCGTCGAGCCGGGCGAGCGCATCGACATCTGCGAAGTGCTGCTCGTCGATGGCATGCGCGGTGTTGAGCTTCAACAGATCGAGGCGGGTCGTGCAGAGGTGCACGCCGCTGATGGTCCAATCGTGGAAGCCGGCGACGCCCAGCGCGCACCCGTCGCACACACCCTTGCGCAGGATGCGCATCGCGTACGGCAGTTCACGCCGGTTGTCCCAGATCGTGTGCACGATCGCGCCGTAGTGGTTCGGCTTCTGCTGGCCGATGCCGTTCGGTCTCCAGCCGACCCACTGGTCGCGCCGCAACCCGCCCCGGCTCTTGACGAGATCGCCGCCGCGATTGCGGCGTCGCCAACGCAGCTTCAGTCTCATCCGCGCACGTCGACGCGCTCGGGACGCGTGTACACGTTGAACCGGCCGTCGCGGAGGAAGCCGACGACGGTTTGGCCCAGCTGTTCGGCGGCCGCGACCGCCAGGCTGGACGGCGCCGACACCGCGCACAGCACCGGAAGGCCCGCGACCGCGGCCTTCTGGACGAGCTCGAACGACAACCGACCAGATACGAGCAGGATGTCGTTCGCAAGCGGGAGCGCACCTTCGAGCAGCGCGTGGCCGATCAGCTTGTCGAGCGCGTTGTGCCGGCCGACGTCCTCGCGGGCATAGCGGAGGGTTCCGTCGCTAGAGAAGCGCGCCGCGGCGTGCAGTCCGCCGGTCTGGTCGAACACGCGCTGATGGCGGGCGAGCTGGTCGGGCAGCGAACCGAGCACGCTCGCCGCGACGGTCGGGCCCGCGCCGACCGGCGCGCAGCGCACCTCGATCTCCTCGAGCGCGGCCTTGCCGCAGATCCCGCAGGACGAGGTCGACAAGTAGCGGCGATCGCGCACATCCTCGGGAACGGGCGTGCGCAGCCGGACGGTGACGACGTTGAACAGCTGCTCGTGATCACGCCCGAGGCAGTAGGCGATGCCGTCGAGATCGTCCGAGCCGGCGAGCAGTCCCTCGGTGAGGCACAGGCCGGCGGCGAGCTCGAAGTCGTTTCCCGGCGTGCGCATCGCGACCGCGAACGGCGCCGGCTCCTGTCGCGGGCCCGCCAACCGCACCTCCATCGGCTCCTCCGTGACCAGCTGATCGGGACGCCGCCGCGCCCCGCGGGCGTCGAAGCCGAGCACCTGCACATCAGTGACCGGACGCCGAACCGCCGCGTCTGAGAAGCGCATGAATGCGATGTTATGAGAGACCCAGCAGACGGAGGTCCGCCGGAGTGTCGACGTCGGCGAACGTGTTCGCCGGACCTACGGCTCGCCACTGCGCCTCCGACAGCTCGTCCCGGTCGCCGTCGCCCGCGCAACGCAAGGAGCGCTCACCCACCGCGAACGCGATCTCCGCCCGCTCGAGCGCATCCGATCCGTAGCGCGCGCACGCGTACTGCAGGCGACCGTCGACGGTGGGGATCACCGTTTGCCGTCCCGGCCAATCGGCGAGCAGGCAGAGCGTCGGCGGCTCGACGAACGGGAGGTCGCACGCGAGCAGCACGACCGAACCTTGCGAGCCGAGGGCGCGCGCGCCGGCGAGCAACGCGGCGAGCGGCCCCGAGCCGGGCGGATCCTCGCGCACGCAACGAAGCGCACTCGCGGCCGAGCCGACCTCGATCACCGGATCACACGCGACCGCGAGCACGCGTGCGGCACGCGCCGCGAGCGTCTCACCGCGCCATTGGATACTCGCCTTGTCGGTCGCCATCCGGCGGCTCGCACCACCGGTGAGCAGCACTCCCGCGCACGTCACGTCGGCGGGGCTGGGGGGACCACCTCGGAATCGGGTCGCAACGAGTAACCGATGACGACCCAGCCGTTCGCCGTGTGGTCGAGCATGACGTTGTTGCGCACCGCGCCGCCGGCCACGACTCGGGTGACGACCAGCGCGGTCTGATGACCGGCGATCGACGTCTCCACCGTGATCCGCGCGCCGATCCGGGCATCTTTCCCGGCGTTCGCATACGCAGAGCGCTTGGCCGCAATGAACTGGTCGCGCCGCAGCCCGTCGCGGAGCTCGGCGCCCGAAAGGTCGTAGAGAAGTCCGAAGTCGAGCTCGTCCCACGCGCGTTCATAGGCGATCGCGACGTCGGACGGTCCGGGACCGGGTTCGCGACCCACGGAGATCCACATGAACAGGAGCAGCAACCCCACGATCACGAGCGCGACGACGATCGGCACGGTTACGCGAGCTCCTCGATCTGTTTTGCGAGGTCGGTGTCGTTTGTGGTGAGTCCACCCGAGTCGTGCGTCGTCAACGCCACACGTACTCGCCGCCACCGAATGTCGAGGTCGGGATGATGGTCGGCGGCCTCGGCCAGGAAGCCGACCCGCACGACGAACGCGATCGCATCGGCGAACGAGTTGCGCTCGAAGGTCTTCTCGATCTCGTCGCCCGTACGCGACCACCCCGGGAGGACGGCGAGGGCGGATTCGACCTCGGCTTCGGAGAGCAGCGGCATACGCCCCATACAAAACCCCTTTCCCCTGCCATTCAACCCCAGAGTCCGGCTTGGGCCACACTCGCGCGGTGACGTTCGACCTACCCGACGTCGAGGCCCCTACCGAGGTAGAGCTCGATCGCGCCGCCGGCCTCACTTTGCGCTGGCCCGACGGCACGGCGTCGCATTTCGGTCTGGAGGAGTTGCGGCGAAACTGTCCGTGCGCGGAATGCCGGGGTCTGCGCGAGCAGGGACGCGTCGTCGGGCCGAATCCGCGTTCCCTGTTGACGCTGACCGCGGTCGACGCCGAGCTGGTCGGCGGCTGGGGCCTCACGATCAAATGGAGCGACGGCCACGGAACAGGGATCTTCGCCTGGAGCATCCTGCGCGCGTGGCAAGTACCCGAGTGATCAGGCGCTGACCCGCTCGCTCCACCGGAAGCGGCGGTGGACAAGCGCGCGGACGACCTCACCGGGCTGCGGCCGCGCGAAGTAGTAGCCCTGAGCAAGGTCACACCCGAGCGTGCGCATCGTGTGGAGCTGCATGTCGTTCTCGACGCCAACGGCTGTGACCGTGAGGCCGAGCGCATGCCCGAGGCCGACGATCGCCGAGACGATCGCCGAATCCTGCTGATGCCGGCCGAGACCCTCGATCAGCGAGCGGTCGATCTTCAGGGTGTGCACGGGGAGCACGTTCAGGTGCGCGAGCGACGATTGTCCGGTACCGAAGTCGTCGATGGCGATGCGCACGCCGCGCGCCGCAAGCTGCTGCAGCACGTCCGCGGCCTGCGCGCGGTTCTCCACGAGGACTGTCTCGTTGATTTCGAGCGTCAGCAGCGCCGGATCGAGTCGCGTGGCCGCGAGCACCGAGTCGACGATCGAGACGAGCTCGGGATGATTCAGCTGGCGAGCCGCGAGGTTGACGGCAACCGAGAGCGGCGACTCGTGCGGTCGCTCCGCGCACCAGCGGGCCGTCTGCGAGCATGCTTCGTGCAGGACCCACGCGCCGATGGGCACGATCAAGCCGGTCTCCTCGGCGATCTCGAGGAATTCGGCCGGTTCGAGCAGACCGAGGTGGGGGTGCTCCCAACGCAGGAGAGCCTCGAGACCGACCATCTCCGAGCCGGCGATGGCAACCAACGGTTGGTAGTGGACGCGGAACTCGCCCCGCACGAGCGCGCGCCGGAGAGAACTTTCGATCTCGAGCCGCCTCACCGCCCGATCGCGCATCGCGCCGTCGAACAGCTCGACCCGTCCGCGACCGAGCTCCTTGGCGGCGAATACCGCGACGTCGGCGTCGCGCAGGAGCCGAGTGGGCGTGTCGTTCCGACCGTCCGACACGATGACCCCGACGCTCGCGTCGAGGAACACCTCGTCTTCGCCGAGCGAGAAGGGCTGATCGAACACCGCCCGCAGACGGCGCGCGAGCGCGAGCACGTCATCGACGTGTCGCACGTTGCGGCAGACGACCGCCAGCTCGTCGCCGCCGACGCGAGCCAGGCGGTCTCCGGCTCGCAGCACGCGGTCGAGGCGGCGCGCCGCTGTCGCGAGCAACTCGTCGCCGGCTTCGAGGCCGAGACTGTCGTTCACCACCTTGAAGTGATCGATGTCGAGGAGCACCAGACCGACGAACGCATCGTCGGTGCACGAGGCGAGCGCCTCCTGCAGCCATTCCACCAGCAGCACGCGGTTCGGCAGCTCGGTGAGCGGATCGTGGCGGGTGCGGTGCGCGAGCTCGGCCTCGATCCGGCGATGCTCGCTCACGTCGTACGCGGCACCCACGAGCGTTTCGCAGACCCCGTCCGTCCCGACCAGCGGGGTCACGTCGACGGCGACCCGGCGCGGCGGAATCGTTCCTCCCCACTCGGCTTCGAATGCAATCGTCCGGCGCTCGCGAGCCGCCCGGGCGAAGGCCCGCACGTGCGCGACGAGCGCGTTGGCGGGAACGACCTGGCGCAGATCGCCCGTTGCGGTGTCGTCGCCGAGCAGCCGCCGGTATGCGTCGTTCGTATAGATGAAGCGGAAGACGTCGTCGCCGTCGACCGCGACGACGAACACGGGATGCGGGAGCACATCGAACAACGTCGTGCCGGCGACGTCTTTGTTCGTCCCGGCCTCGCCCTGCGCACCGCCCGCCCGCAACCGCTCCATCTCAGCCCTCCCGGCTCACAACGATTGTCGGCACGGCGGCCGTCGAACTGAACGCGAAACACCCGAATCAGGGCGTTGGTCACACCGGGAGACCGGTATCGTGAGCGGATGACC
>JALYLU010000252.1:0-6855 GCA_030774075.1 Actinomycetota bacterium
CGACGATCCCGCGCATGTGATGTGCGGCGACCGCGTTCTGCTCGCGTTGCCCGGAACGTCGACGCATGACGTGCCCCGGCTTCTTGACTCTGCACGTTGACGGCGCGGTCACCGGCTGCAGCGAAGCAGTGAACGCCTGCAGGGACCCTTATTCGGCGGCCATATCGGTGGTGACGACGAGGCGTTCGATGCGGTCGAGGAAGCCGGGCCAACCGGTGGCAGCATCGTTGCGCCGTTCGGTGGATGGGAAGTTCGCGTGCACGAGTACCAGAAGCGTCTTGTCACCTCGTGGTTCGAGCGCCACCGTGACGGTCGTCCCACTCCAGGCTGTTCCGTCTGGGGTGTCGAGGGTTTCGGTCATCACGAGATGATGAGGTCGATCGATTTCGAGGTACTCGCCTGATTCGACGTACGGTTCCTCGCCCGCCGGGCCGAACTCGACGCGATAACGGCCACCGACGCGCACATCGAGTTCGACGACGCGCACGACGTCGTCGGGACGGTCCCGGTACCACGTCTCCATCGCTTCGCGTGTTGTCCACGCGCGGAAGAGCGCGTCGGCAGATGCGTCGACCAGTCGTTCGACGCGTAGGGTCGTGTCGTCGGTCATGGAATTCCTCCGTCCTTTGCGTACTCCTCCAAACGATCGATCCGCCGTTCCCAACGGTGTCGCAACTGCTCCATCCAATGAGTTGCCGCATCGATGCGGGTAGGTTGCAACGCGCAGCGTCGGACTCGACCGTCTTTGACGGTCTTCACGAGCCCGGCGTCCTCGAGCACCTGCACGTGCTTCAGGATCGCCCGAAGCGACATCGGGTGCGGCTCCGCAAGCTCGCTGACCGACGCCGACCCGCGGCTCAGCCGCGTCACGATGTCGATCCGGGTGGGATCTGCGAGCGCCGCGAACGTGTGATCAATGGCTTTATTCATAGTGAACCATCAGGTTCAGTATCGGCCGGGCTCCCGCTTCTGTCAAGCGGCGAACGGTTCTTTGAGATACCGCATACAACCTGAAACGCAACGAGCACGACTGGCGGATCATTGTGCGCACAGCCTATGAAGAGGCCCCTCGCAGCTGCGCGCGAGGTGGCTAGCCTCCATGATCGTGCGCAGCTCCCTGGAAGCATTGCTGGCGACGGGCCGGGTGGTGCTCGCCGACGGTGCTACTGGTACGAACTATTTCCAGATGGGGCTCGACGCGGGGGAGCCCCCCGAGCTCTGGAACGTCGAACATCCGGAACGAGTCCAGGAGCTGCACCGCGCGTTCGTCGACGCCGGCGCCGACATCATCTTGACGAACACGTTCGGGGGAAACCGCCACCGCTTGAAGCTGCACCGCGCCGAGGATCGCGTGTCCGAGCTCAACCAGAGGGCCGCCGAGCTCGCGCGTGAGGTTGCCGACGCCGCGCCGCGCCCGGTGGTCGTGGCCGGATCGGTCGGGCCGACCGGCGAGCTGTTCGCCCCGCTCGGCGCACTCGCCGACGACGACGCCTTGGAAGTGTTCACCGAGCAGATCGCCGGCTTGGTGGCGGGCGGCGCCGACGTCGCGTGGATCGAGACCATGTCGGCGCCCGAAGAGCTCCGCGCCGCGGCCCGCGCCGCGATCGCGGTCGGGATTCCGTACACGGCCACGGGGTCGTTCGACACCGCGGGCCGTACCATGATGGGCCTGCATCCGGCCGGCTTCGCCGATGTGTTCGCCGGGATCGAAACGCCGCCGCTCGCAATCGGCGCGAATTGCGGCGTCGGTGCGTCCGACATCCTCGTCACGCTTTTGGCGATGGCCGAAGGGAACGGCGACCGGCCCCTGATCTCGAAGGGCAACTGCGGCGTGCCGCGGTTCCGCGGCTCCGACATCGTCTATTCCGGCACCCCCGAGCTGATGGCCGAGTACGCGCGTCTGGCCGTCGACGCCGGCGCGGCGATCGTCGGTGGTTGCTGCGGAACGTCGGCCGAGCACCTGCGGGCCATGCGCGTCGCGCTCGACGAACACTCCGCGGCCGCCCCACCTTCGACACAGAAGATCATCGAACGCATCGGTCCGCTGGCAAACTCGATGCCGGAGGCTCCGGCCGAGCACGCCGCCCGGACGCGGGGACGCAACCGGGTCCGCTGAGCGTCGCGGCCGGCGCTGAGCGACTACTGCGATAGGTCGCGGCGAAAGAACTCGACCTCCTCGGGGGCGAGAGGCTCGTTTCCGAGGATGAGGTCGGCGGCTTTCTCGGCCAGCATCATCACGGGTGCGTAGATGTTGCCGTTCGTGATGTAGCGCATCGACGCGGCGTCGACGACGCGCAGCCCGTCGACACCGTGCACGCGCATCGTCGACGGGTCGAGGACTGACGCTTCGTCGGTCCCCATCCGACAGGTGCACGAGGGATGCAGCGCGGTCTCGGCGTCGCGGGCCACCCAGTCGAGGATCTCCGCGTCGGTCTCAACCGTTGCTCCGGGTGAGATCTCACCCCCGCTGAACGGCGCGAACGCCGGCTGATCGAGGATCCGGCGCGCGGCGTGCACGGTCTCGACCCACTCCGTCCGGTCCTCGGGGGTCGACAGGTAGTTGAAGCGCAGCGCCGGCTTCACGCGGGGATCGCGCGAACGGATCTTCACCGAACCGCGCGAATTGGAGTACATGGGTCCGACGTGCACCTGGTAGCCGTGCTCGAGGCCACCGGCCGGCCTCGAGCCGTCATAGCGGATCGCGATCGGCAGGAAGTGGAACATCATGTTGGGATACACGCGCTCGTCGTTGCTGCGTGCAAAGCCGCCCGCCTCGAAGTGGTTCGTCGTGCCGGGCCCGCGCCGCGCGAGCCACTGCAGGCCGATCCAGGGGCGGCGCCACTTGGCCAGCATCGGCGCCATTGACACGGGCTGCGTGCAACGGTGCTGGATGTACACCTCGAGGTGATCCTGCATGTGCTCGCCGACGCCGGTGAGGTCGTGCACCACGTCGACGCCGAGCGCAGCGAGCTCGGTCGCGTTGCCGACGCCCGCGAGCTGGAGTAGCTGGGGCGAGTTGAACGCGCCGCCACAGCAGATGATCTCCCGGCCGATCGCGCGCTCCGCGCCTCCGCTCCGTCGGGTCGTGTATTCGACCGCGACCGCGCGCGTGCCCTCGAAGACGATCCTCGTCGCGAGCGCGCGCGTCCGGACATCGAGATTGGCCCGGCGCATCACGGGGTGCAGGTACGCGCCGGCCGCGCTCAGGCGCCGGCCGCGTCGGATGTTGCGGTCGAACCGAGCGAAGCCCTCTTGGCGGTATCCGTTGACGTCTTCGGTGAGCTCGTAGCCGGCCTGTTGCACGGCATCGAAGAACGCGCCGAAGAGCGGATTGGTGGCCGGACCGCGCTCGAGCTCCAGCGGACCGGTACCGCCGCGGAACTCGTCCGTGCCGGCGAGGCAGGATTCCATGCGCTTGAAGTACGGCAGGCAGTGCGCGTACGACCAGTCGGCCATGCCGGCGTCGGCCGCCCAGCGCTCGTAGTCGAGCGGGTTGCCGCGCTGGAAGATCATGCCGTTGATGCTGCTCGAACCGCCCAGCACCTTGCCGCGCGCGTGGTAGATGCGGCGCCCCTTCATGTAGGGCTCGGGCTCCGATTCGTACTGCCAGTCGTAGAAGCGATTACCGATCGGGAACGACAGCGCCGCCGGCATGTGGATGAAGACGTCGAAGCGGTAGTCGGGCCGGCCGGCTTCCAGCACCAGCACGCGCGTCGAGGGATCCTCGCTCAGGCGATTGGCGAGCACGCACCCGGCGGACCCGCCGCCGACGATGATGAAGTCGTACTGCGTCACCCAGCGGTTACGTCAACCATGCCTTCCACATCGACTCGTTGGCGTCGACCCATTTCTGCGCGGCCGCGGCCATCGTCATACCGTCCTCGTTCTTGTACCTCGTGACGGTGTTCTGATCGTTGTCGGTCCACTTCATCTTCTTCAAGAAGTCGAAGGCGGCGGAATTCTTCGTCTCGAGCTTGGCGCTGATGGCCTTGAGCAGGTGATCGGTCGGGTAGTCGCACGCGTACTTTCCGTCCTTGCCCTGGCCCGCGGCCGACGCGGTGCAGGCGGCGGTGACCTCGGGCAACTTCACAGTGACGAGCTCGTACTTCACGTTCGCCCACTGCGGCGTGTAGAAGTAGAAGAGCAGTGGTGTCTTGTCCTTGAACGCCGTGTCGATGCCCGTGATGAGGGCGGCTTCGCCTCCGCCCGTCACGACCTTGAACGGCAGGTTGAGGTTCTTGATGATGTCGGCGTCGTAGCTGACGTAGCTCGGGTCGCCCAGCAGGAACTGGCCCTGGTTGCCGGTCTCCGCGGTTGCGAAGTACTTCGCCGCAGCATCGGACTTCAACCCTTCCCACGACGTGTACTCGGGGTGCGCGTCGGCGACGAACTTGGGGATGTACCAGCCGATATGGCCCGTGGGGCCGATGAGGCCGCCGTCGACCACCGACTTCTTGGTCGTGACGTACGTCTCGATGTCCTTGGCGTGTCCCGACGGCCACACCTCGAGATTCGCGTCGATCGTGCCGGAGTCGAGCGCGGCCCACACCGCGTTCTCGTCGATGTCCTTGAGCTTTACCGTCGACCCCTGCTTATCGAGGATGGCCTTGGCCACGGCCGCGTTGGCGGCCGAGCCGTCCCACGGGTTCACCGCGAGCGTGATCGTGCCACTGAACGTCTTCGCCCCGCCCGCGGCCGTAGTGCCGCTGGTTGACGTGCTCGTCTTGCTGCTGCTCCCGCACGCGGCCAACGCCAGCGAAAGAACGACGGTACCGATGACGAGCCGCCTGCTGCGGTTCATGCTGTCTCCATCTGATCGAGAAGTTTGGTTCTGCTGGCACGGATGGCTCGGGGTAGCACCCTGCGTCCCCCGACACTCCGAACCGCTGCGGCCCACCCTTGCGTCATCCGATCGAGCACGACGGCGAGCGCGACAATCGCCACACCGGCTTCGACACCGAGCCCGAGCTCGCTCTTGGTCAGACCGTAGACGACATCAACTCCCAATGCGCCACCTCCGACGAGCCCCGCGATGATCACGACCGAGAGCACCATGAGGATCGTCTGGTTCAGACCCAGCATTATCGAGCGCAGCGCGAGCGGCAACTGCACCTTGGTGAGGATCTGCCACTTCGTCGCGCCCGTCGATCGGGCCGCCTCGATGGTTTCCGGGGGTACCTCGCGGATCCCGAGCGCGGTGAGCCGGATACCGGGCGGCAGCGCGTAGACGACCGAGGCGGTCACGCCCGGGACGCGCCCGACATTGAACAGACCGATCACCGGGACGAGGTAGACGAAAGCCGGCATCACCTGCGCGGCGTCGAGGAGTGGGCGGATGACCGCGAAGAAGCGTTCATTGCGGCCGGCGACGATGCCCACGGGGAGCGCGATCACCATCGAGATCACGACCGCGACGAGCACCTGGCTCAATGTGTCCATCGTGTCGACCCAGATGCTGCCGCTGGCGGCGCCCGGCGCGTGCAATCCCGCCACCACGAGGAGCGCGATCGCGCAGACCGACGCGACCCGCCGACCGGCAGTGGCCCACGCGAGCGCGGTGACGCCGGACACCACAACCCACCACGGCCGGTTCACCAGGAAGTCGCGGATCGGGTCGAGCAGGTGGACGTCCGTGAAGTCGCTTATCGAACCCGTGCCGCCGATGATGGGCACACCGTTGCGAAGGTGGTTGCGGCACCAGTCGACGGCGTGGTTGACCGGATCGTGCAGGGAGAAGTTGATCGACGTGGGAAACACCCCCGACGACCAGAGCTTGCCGGCGACGATCGCGATCGCAACGGCTGCGACCCCTGCGATCAACTCGGCCCGCGCCCGCCCGGGCGCGCGGTCGCGGCGGAAGGCGCGCGCGCTTCGCAGTGGCCGCCCGGCGGTGAGCCGGTCGAGCGCGATGGCCACGGCGACGATGGCCAGACCGGCGTCGAACGCTTGTCCGACGTCGAGGTGCTGCAGACCCGCGAGCACCTCCTGGCCGAGTCCCTCGGCGCCGACAAGTGCGGCGATCACGACGATGCCGAGGGCGAGGTTGATGGTCTGGTTGACGCCGAGCAGCAGCGCGGGCCGGGCGACCGGAAGTTGGATCTTCCAGAGCGACTGACGCGAGGTCGCGCCATGGGCGGTACCGACCTCGACCAGTCGGCCGGGAACTCCGCGCAACCCGTGCAGCGTCAGGCGGATCGCCGCGGGCAGGGCGAAGATGACGGTGGCGATCACGGCCGGGGGGTAGCCGATGTCGAAGAGGAGCACGCACGGCAGGAGGTAGCAGAACGCCGGCATCACCTGCATGGCGTCGAGGAGGACGCGCGTGCGGCGCTCGAACGCCGGCCGGCGCGCGCTGAGGATTCCGAGCGGCAGACCGAGCGCGAGCACGATCGCGACCGACACCAGGATCAACGCGACAGTGATCATCGCGGGCTCCCACACGCCGAGACCGCCGATCACGAACACTGCGAGTCCGGCGATCACCGCGGAACGGATTCCCGACACGCGCGCCGCGACCACGACAACCAGCGTGAGCAGTCCCGGCCAGGTCAGGAAATGCAGGATGTTGAGATCCCACTGCACGAGGTTGTGGAGCCAGCGCGCGATCGGGTCGAACCCCCAACGGAAGAGCCAATGATCCCCGCGGTGCAGGATGATCCACTGCTCGACGCTGTCGATCCACGGACCGATCCGGAAGTTCCACCACGACCGGATCGGATCGCCAAAGACCACCGCGAGGAGCGCCGCGAACGCCGCGATCACCGCCGCCGGAATCAAGAGCCGCATCGGCCGGCGCGCGACGGGCGCGCGCGGCGCGGTCTCGAGCCGCAGGGCGGTACTCACCCGGCTCATGCC
>JALYLU010000252.1:6865-7256 GCA_030774075.1 Actinomycetota bacterium
CCGTGACGCCGTCGACGGAAGCTGGGTCGTCGGCGAGGGCGCGCAGCACGCTGAGGCGATCGACCGCGCCGCAGACGCGGCCGTTGTCGTCGAGCACCGCGATCGGTCGGTCGGTCGCGACGACGATCGGCAGCAACTCGCTCAAGAGCGTGGTCGCGGCCACCGTGCCCGCGGTCTCGTCCGCGTCGAGGGGTCCGCGCATGATGCCGCCCGCCGTGAGCACGTGCCCGCGCGGCACGTCGCGCACGAAGTCGCGGACGTAGTCGTCGACGGGGCGCGCGACGACCGCTTCGGGCGCGTCGACCTGCACGAAGCGCCCGTCGCGCATGATCGCGATCTGATCTCCGAGCTTGAGCGCCTCGTGGAGATCGTGGGTGATGAACACGACCGT
>JALYLU010000253.1 GCA_030774075.1 Actinomycetota bacterium
GGCGTGGGCCCGGGCCCAGGTCGATGCGCCGGAGAGCGCCCGCTATCGCGCCGGTCGGGCTCCCGGCGACAGCAAGTGACGCTCGGGCGCCATCATCCCCAACAACGCCACGGCCGCGCGCTTGTCGAGGTACTCGTTCCAGTTTCCGCACTTGGGCGATTGGACGCACGACGGGCAACCGTCGTCGCAGGAGCACGCCGCGATGAGCTCGAGCGTGGCGCGGGCGTGGCGCTCCGCCGCGTCGAACGCGAGCTCGGCGATTCCGGCTCCACCCGGATAGCCGTCGTACACGAAGATCGTGGGTTGTGTCGTCTGCGGATGCAGGGCCATGGAAGCCCCACCGACGTCCCAGCGGTCGCAGATCGTGAACAGCGGCAGCATGCCGATCAGACCGTGCTCGGCGGCGTGCACCGCGCCGACGACTTCCGACGCCTCGATGCCCGCAGCCTCCAACCCATCGGACGGCACGGTGTACCAACACGCGCGTGTGACCAGCGCGCGCTCGGGCAGTTCGAGATCGCGAACTTCGATGATGCTGTTCGTCGAGATCCGCTTGCGCTGGAAAGCGACGACCTGACTGCGGACCTCGACAGTTCCCAGGTGCACGATCGCATCGCCCAGCGGCGTGAAGGCGTCCTCGCTGACGATCGTGATGTCGGTTGTGGTGCGCGCTTGTGTGTATTCGTCGGCGTCGTCGTAGGGCTCGAGCATCGCGATGTGCTCGTCGCGGTCGAGACGATCTACGCGGAACTGGCGACCCTGGTGCAGGTATACGGCTCCCGGATGCGCGACCGAGAAAACTCGAGCGTCGTCGACGGTGCCGATCGTGCGCTCGCTTTCGAGGTCGAGGAGCCGGTACTCGATCGACGAGCCGCTCCGGAGCCCGACGTCACGCGCGGGTGCGGGCGTGCCCGACCAATACATACGGCCCGCGCGCGGCGTGAGTGCGTCGGTGCGGACGAGATCGCGCACGGCGTCGTCGATGCCCGCGCCGAACCAACGCTCGTCGTCGGGCGTCAGCGGCAGCTCGTGGGCTGCGCACCCGACCTGCGCACGCACGATGAAAGGGTTCTGCGGGTTGACGACCGCGCGCTCGGGCGCGCGCCGCGTCAGCTCGGAAGGGTGCGCGGCATACCACTGGTCGAGCTGGTCGTCGCCGGCGACGAGCACCGCGGCCGACCGCCGACCCGTGCGACCGGCGCGGCCGGCCTGCTGCCACATCGACGCGAGGGTGCCCGGGAAACCGTTCAGCACTACGGCGTCGAGGCCGCCGATGTCGATGCCGAGCTCGAGCGCGTTCGTCGCCGCGATGCCGAGCAGCCGTCCGCTCGAGAGGTCGAGCTCCAGGGCCCGGCGTTCCTCGGGGAGATAACCGGCCCGATACGCGGCGACGCGATCTGCGAGCTCGGGCGCGCATGCTGCGAGCCGGCGACGCGCGTACTGGGCGACGACTTCTGCGCCCCGTCGGCTGCGAGTGAACGCGAGGGTCTGGTAGTTCGAACGGACGAAGCGAGTCAGGAGCTCGGCCGCCTCGACGTTCGCCGACCCCCGGGCGCCCGAGTGCGCGTCGAGGAGCGGTCGCTGCCAGCACGCGAGCACCCGCTCGGCGCGCGGTGATGCGTCGTCGTCGATCTGCTCGACGTCGAGACCGCACAGCGCGCTCGCCAGCTCGCCCGGGTTGCCGATCGTGGCGCTCGCGAAGAAGAAGGTCGGTTCTGAGCCGTAGTGCTCGCACAATCGGCGAAGCCGGCGCAGCACGTGAGCCACGTGGGATCCGAAGATGCCGCGCAGTGTGTGCAGCTCGTCGACGACGACGTACTGCAGGCGCATGAGGAAGGTGGCCCATCGTTGGTGCGATGGGAGGATCCCCATGTGCAACATCTCGGGATTGGTGAGCACGACGTTGGCATTCTTGCGAGCCCACGCGCGATCGTCGCCGGCGGTGTCACCGTCGTACGTGACGGCGCGCAGACCAGGAACCAGCCACGAGCGCAGGGCGCGCAGTTGATCCTGGGCGAGCGCTTTCGTGGGAAAGATCAACAGCGAGGTGTCGCGTCGTTCTTCGACGACGGACGAGACGATCGGCGCCTGGTAGCACAGTGACTTTCCCGAGGCCGTACCGGTCGCGACGACGACGCTGCGCCGATCGCGAAGCGCGTCGATGGCGGCCGCCTGGTGCGCCCACAGTTGATCGATGCCGCGCGCGGCGATACGCGCTGCGACCTCGGGATGCAGCGGCGCGGCGAGCTCCTCGTAGCGAGCCGACCGCTCGGGCAACACTTCGCGATGGACGCAACGGCCGATCAGCTCCGGATCGGCCGCGAACTCGTCGAGCGCCGAGCGCGCGTCCGCGGACTCATGGGTACCGACTGGCATCGAGGCGAGGGTACCGACCGGGTGCGCCATGACGCGCCTCTAGTGCGGGCTCTCGACGATCGCGTCGTCACGGAAGTCGGCGAAGAGGCCCGCCGCGCTGGCGCCGAGTCCGAGGCACCCACCGCCCGTGTACGGGATCGTGATGTTCTGGATCTGGTCGGGGTTCAGCGAGAACGCGATTCGCCCGAGCCGGTACAGGTCCTTGATGCCGATGCCGTCGAGCTGCGCGTGGCGTCCGAGCAGGGCCAGCAGCTTGAATTCCCCGGGTGCGTTCTGCATCTTGGCCCGGAGCTGGCGCATCGCCTCGAGGATGAGGAGCCCCTGGTTGTGCGTGCGGGTGATGTCGCTCGTGGGGAAATCGTGGCGGTCGCGGGAGAAGGCGAGGGCCTCGGTGCCAGTCATGTGCCGGAGCCCGGGATTGAAGTACGCACCCGAGTACGGGTCGTGCATCACTGTCGGAACGTTGACGTCGACGCCGCCGACGCCGTCGACGAGACCGAGGAAACCTGCGAAGTCGACATCGACGACGTACGAGATCGGCACGCCCACGAGGCCGGCGACGTCGTTCGCCTGCGCGCGCGGGCCGCGTGTGTTGCCGACGTTGATCTTGTCACCGTTCCAACATGTGTCGCGCGGTATGTCGATCATCGTCGCCTGATGCTTGGCCGGGTTGACGCCGAGCACGTGCAGCGCGTCGCCGCGCGCGCCGCCGACTCCCGGACGCGAGTCGTTGCCGACCATCAAGATGAAGAAGGGCGACGTCAGCCCGCCGCCGCTGCGATCCGCGGATCCGAGTGGTGCGATCTTCTCGACGCGCAGATAGGTTGCGCCCGAAGCGATCGGAACGTGCATCCCCGCGAGCCACGCCGCGAAGATCGCTGTGCACCCGAGCGCGAAGGCAGTCGTTGCGACCGTGAGCGCGAGCAACACGCGCTTCGTCCTGCGTCCCAGGCGCGACTTCACGGCTTGGTTCCCCCTTTTGCCGTCGTGGTCGTGGTACCGGACGGCAAATGGCGCACCGTTCGCACGCGGTACGCGGTGACGAGCCACGTCTTGGCGGTCCGCGCGAACGTCAACTCGATGCGGTGGCTGATCGTCAACGGTCCTGTGTGCCCGAGCCCGGTCAGCGTGACGTTGAAGTTCGTCGCGACGTACAAGAGCTCCCCGAGGGTTCCGACCAGCGCCGAGAGCTCGACCGGCGTGGCCTTCGTGGAGAGGCGCGTCACCTTCCCGACGTCGAGATCCGTCAGGACGCGTGCCTCGGCTCCGACCGCGGCGGATTTCACACCCGAATCGAACAACGAGCCGTAGCCACCGCCCAGCCGGCCCTCTTTGAGCGGCGCGAACACCGCGTCGTCGATGTACTTCTGGGCGCCGGCGAGAACCGCCTTGCCGGTCGTCGTGTCGATCTGGACGTTCGGTGGGCCCGCGCTC
This sequence comes from Actinomycetota bacterium, assembly GCA_030774075.1. Taxonomy (GTDB): domain Bacteria; phylum Actinomycetota; class Acidimicrobiia; order IMCC26256; family PALSA-610; genus PALSA-610. Next base: position 3,811 of record JALYLU010000253.1, read on the forward strand.
TCGACGACGACCTTGCCGACCTTCAAGAGCGAGGTCTTGACCGCGAGGACCTTCGGCACGGTCGTCTTCGTTCGCGTGGTTGTGGACGGCTTGCTCCCACCGCCCGAGCAGGCGGCCAGCACGAGTGAGAGCACCAAGCACGCGGCGCCGGCCGCGGTCGTGCTCGTGGGCGAACTGGTTCGGGAGGATCTCTCGCGTAGTTTCACCGGTGTCATCTTCTCATTCGCGCGGCGCTAGCCTCGGTATTCCGAAGCGGAGGCTTGTGTGCCCTTACGAAAATTCGTCGAGAAATTCACCAAACCGGTCGACGAGCAAGACCGTGAGCAGTTGGTGTCGTGGTGCGCGGCGCGCGGCGGCGCTCCTCTCGACGACTTGGAGCTTCGACGCCCGGTCCGGATCGCGGGCGAAGTCCGCTCGGTACGCATCGTTCCTCGCGCCGGTGCCGCCTCACTCGAGGCGACGGTACAGGACGGCCGCGGCACCGTGACCGCGGTGTTCCTCGGGCGGCGCAAGATCGCCGGTCTTTCTCCCGGACGCCGCGTCCTGCTCGAAGGTGTCGTCACCAAGCACCGAAGCGCCAACAACGCGCACGACAGGCTCATGTACAACCCGGTGTATCAGCTGCTCTGAAACCGGTGAGGGATCGCGAGCCGCCGGTCGGGCGTTCTCAGCCACCGGTGAGGATCTGGCGCACGTCGTCCTCGGAGTCGCTCGTCACCATGGCGAGTACCTCGTCGCCGGACTCGAACACGGTGTCGCCGCGGGGCATCACGACGTGTTCGCCGCGCACGACCGCGACGATGGTCGCGTCGCGGGGAATGTCGAGGTCGCGGATCGCCTGGTCGACGACCGGCGCGTTCTCGGCGAGCGTGACCTCGACCAGCCGGACGTTGCCGCCCTCGAACTGCAGGATTCGGACCAGCCGTCCGACCGACACCGCTTCTTCGACCAGCGCAGTGATGAGGTGCGGGGTCGATACGGAGAGGTCGACTCCCCAGTTCTCGTTGAACAGCCACTCGTTCTTCGGATGATTCACGCGCGCAACGACGCGCGGGACGCCGAACTCCTGTTTCGCGAGCAACGAGATGACGAGGTTGTCCTCGTCGTCGCCTGTTGCCGCGACGACGACGTCACAGGTTTCGAGCTTCGCGATCCGCAGCGACGCCACCTCGCAGGCGTCGGCGACTATCCATTCGACCCCTGCGGCCGCGTGCGGTTGTACGCGTTGCACCACGTCCTGGTTCTGCTCGATCACCTGGACCTGGTGGCCCGTGGTCACCAGGTCGTTCGCGATGAATACCCCGACGTTGCCGGCGCCCGCGATCGCGACCCGCATCAGTCGCCTCCCGATTCGATGTGCTTTTGGAGCTCCTCGAGCCCATCCATTTCGGAGACGAACACGAGCACGTCGCCTTCTTGGCCGATGAGGTCGGAGGTGACGACCTGCGCCTGGCCGAAGCGCGTTACCGCCGTCAGCCAGAACCGGCCCGGTCGATTGAGCTTGGCGAGCTTCCGGCCGATGGCCTTGGCGGGGATCGTCCGTTCGACGAGCCCGATCCGTCCGGTCGGATCGACCCAGTCGTGGCTGGTCTCACCAGGTAGGAGGCGGCGCAGCACCTGGTCGGTGGTCCACGCGACGGTCGCGACCGTCGGGATGCCGAGCCGCTGGTAGATCAGCGCGCGGCGCGGATCGTAGATCCGGGCGACCACGTGCTCGATGCCGTACGTCTCACGCGCGATCCGCGCGCACAGGATGTTCGAGTTGTCGCCGTTCGTCACGGATGCGAAAGCGCCTGCGCGCTCGATCCCGGCTTGCGCGAGGTGGTCGCGGTCGAAGCCGAAGCCGACCACCGTCGTGCCTGCGAACTCCGGGCCCAGGCGGCGGAAGGCTCGGGCGTTCTTGTCGACCACCGCGACGGTGTGCTCGCCCTGCTCGAGCGCGCTGGCGAGCTCGCTGCCGACCCGACCGCATCCGATGACAACGACGTGCAAGACCGGCCCCCCCATCGGAAGTAGTGACGGCGGATGCTACGGCGTTGCCGGGCCATTGCGTGAAACCGGGTACGTGGTTCGCGCCGCCCGCAATGGCATGCTGGCGGCGACAACGCCGAGCGTGGACGGGACGACTGTGCTCGACAGCTTCAAACGCGTGCTCGTCGGCCGCCCGTTGGCGACCTCGGAGCAGGAACACCAGCGGATCACGAAGACGATCGCGCTCGCCGTCTTCTCGTCCGACGCGATCTCGTCGACGGCGTACGCGACGCAGGAGATCCTGCTGGTCGTCGCGGTCGGTGGGTCGAGCCTCGCCCTCGGGCTCTCGAAGCTCGTACCGATATCGATCGTGGTAGCGGTCCTGCTCGCGATCGTCGTCACGTCGTATCGACAGACGATCTTCGCGTATCCGAGCGGTGGCGGTTCCTACGTCGTGAGCCGCGAGAACCTCGGTCCGTCGGCCGCAATGGTCGCGGGCGCGTCGCTGCTCGTCGACTACATCCTCACCGTTGCGGTATCGGTAAGTGCCGGCGTACGGGCGATCACATCGATTCCGGCTCTGAACGCCCTGACGAACCAGCGCGTCCTCCTGTGCCTCGCGGCCATCGGGCTGATCACGGTCGCGAACCTGCGGGGTATCAAAGAGTCGGGCCGTATCTTCGCGGTGCCCACGTACCTGTACATCTTCGTGCTCACCGGATTGGTCGGCTGGGGCCTGGCGCACGAGTTCCACCTGTTCGGCCTGCACCCGTTCGCGAACATCTCGTTCGCAGACGTGACCAAGAACTTCGACGCGCGCGACGTCGCGAAGTTGCGCAGCGAACTCAAGATCGACGCCGCCGGGATCGGGACGCTCGGGTTGTTCCGGCTGATGCGCGGGTTCTCATCAGGCGCGGTCGCGCTCACCGGTGTCGAGGCGATCTCGAATGGCGTTCCCGCCTTCCAACGCAACGAGTCGCGCAACGCGGCGATCACGCTCGTCTGGATGGGCACGATCCTCGGCGGTCTGTTTCTCGGCGTGTCGGTGCTGGCGCATCACCTGCACCCGATCCCGCTCGAGACGGGCGAATCGGTGTTCTCCCAGATGGGCCGCACCGTCTACGGGCAGGGTGTCCTGTACTACGTGCTGCAGGGCGCGACCGCGGCGATCCTCACCTTGGCCGCGAACACTGCCTACGCCGACTTCCCGCGGCTGTCGTCGATCATCGCCCGCGACGGGTTCCTCCCCCGCCAGCTCGCCAACCGAGGTGACCGCCTCGTGTTCTCGAACGGTGTCGTCGTGCTCGCCGGTGCGGCCGCCCTCCTGCTCGTCGCGTTCGGGGGCACAACCAACGCGTTGATCCCGCTGTACGCGGTCGGCGTGTTCGTCTCGTTCACCCTGTCCCAGACCGGGATGGTGCGCCACCACCTGAGGCT
>JALYLU010000254.1 GCA_030774075.1 Actinomycetota bacterium
GGCTATGGAAGCCGCGGCCAAGAACAAGGACACGCCGAACAGCTGAGAAACCCGTGTCGAAGATTCTTCGGAGGATTCTTCGGAAGAGAGATTCGTCGACACTACGCTCCGCTCGGTGGCCGGGATCGTCCTGCGGGCGGGGCACTACGAAGCGACCTTCCGACCCGACTGTGCGATGCTCTGCGCGTCGGTTCGCTACCGCGGCGACGAGTACGTCGCGTGGCCGCGCCCGATCTCGCAGTTCCGCGCCGGACGCGCCACCGCGATCCCGCTCGTGCACCCGTGGGCAAACCGTCTCGCTCGCGACAGCTACCGCGTCGCGGGCCGGCGCGTCTCGCTGAATGGCGTCGCGCTCCCCCGCGACCCCAATGGTCTTCCGCTGCACGGCAACCTGCTCGGCGCGCCGTTCGACGTCCGGCGGGCAACCGACACGCGGGTGGTCGCGCGACTCGACTACGGAGCGTATCCGGAGAAGCTAAGAGCATTCCCCTTCCCGCACGTCCTCACGGTCGATGCGCGACTGCACGCGGCGCGCGGCCTCACGATCGTCACCGGGCTCGAACCGACCGCGGGACGCGCGGTGCCCGTCTCGTTCGGGTGGCATCCGTTCGTCCGCCTGCCCAACGCGCCGCGTCGCGAATGGGAGCTGCGTTGGCCGGCGTGCGAACACGTCGAGGTCGATTCCCGCGTCGTTCCGACGGGCGCTCGCACGTCCCAGCCGGCGCAGACGGCGCCGATCGCCGGCCGTATCTTCGACGACCACTACGCGCTCGGGCGAGACCGCACGTTTTCGATCGGAGCCGGCTCGAGCGGAGCACGACGAACGCTCACCTTTCGCTTCGACCGCGCCTATGCGTACGCGCAGCTGTTCGTGCCGCCGCGCCGGCAACTCGTCGCGATCGAACCGATGACCGCGGAGATCGACGCGCTCGGACGCGGCACGGCTCTAATCGTCGAGCCCGGCGACCGCTTCCTCGCCGCGTTCACGCTGAGCGTCGCGACAAACTGACGCCGACGTCAGGTAGCGTGGCGCGTCATGCCCGGTGCACTCGATGGTGTCCGCATCCTCGATCTGTCGTGGGGTATCGCCGGTCCGCTCGGTGTGCTCCTGCTCGCGGAGCAGGGAGCCGACGTGATCAAGGTCGAACCACCCGGCGGAGATCCCTTCCGCGCGTATGACGGTTACCGGGCGTGGAACCGCAGCCGGCGATCGCTCACGGTCGACCTCAAGTCCGACCGAGGCCGCGAGGTGTTCGAGCGACTGCTGGGAACCGCCGACGTGGTCGTGGAGTCGTTCCGACCCGGCGTCATGGAACGGCTCGGCTTCGCCTACGACACCGTGCACGCCGCGCATCCGCGCATCGTCTACCTCTCGTGCCCCGCCTACCCCGACGGGCACCGGCTCGCGCAACGTCCGGGGTACGACGCACTCGTCCAGGCGAGCAGCGGCCAGATGTGGGAGCAGCCGGGCTGGCGCTTGGGACCCGTCTTCCTGCACATGCCGATGCCCTCGATGGGCGCGTTCTATCTCATCTCCACCGGCGTCCTCACCGCGTTGATCGCGCGCGAGGGGACCGGGCGCGGGCAGCACGTCACCACGTCGTTGTTCGCGGGCGCGATGCTCTACACGACGCAGATCTGGCAGCACGTCGAGAAGTCGAAGGCCCAGTTTCACGAGCTGATGGGCAAGTCGTACCCGCCGGGCATCCACCAACAGATGATCTTCGAGTGTGCCGACGGTTGGGTGCACGCGTCGGTCATGAGCGGGCTCACGCCGACCAAGAGCCAGGACGCGATCCTCGGGCTCGACGACGCGCCCGACCCGTTCACGTTCATGGCCCTTCCGGCCGACGAGCGTGAGCAGTTCAACGCCAAGCGACGCGAGAAGTTCAAGGAGTGGAAGCGCGACGACATCGTCGCCGCGTTCCAAGAGCATAATCACGCAATCGAAGCGATCATCACGCCCGACGAGCAGTTCGCGCACCCGCAACTGATCGCCAACGACATGGTCGCGACCGTCGTCGACCCGGTCGTGGGCGAGACCACGCAGATCGGCACGCCGCTCCACATGTTCGGAACACCCGCCGCGATCCAGGGCCCCCAGCCGACTCCCGGCCAAGACAACGAAGAGATCCTGAAGGAGTTGGGACTATGACGCGCGCCCTCGACGGCGTGCGGCTGATCGACTTCGGGCAGTATCTCGCGGGCCCGTTCGGACCGATGATCCTCGGCGATCTCGGGGCCGAGGTGATCAAGGTCGAGCCGGTCACCGGCGACGGCATGCGCCTCGCGACCAAGCCGTTTTTCGGTTGCCAACGGGGCAAGCGCGACATCGCGTTGAACATCAAGGATCCGCGCGGCCTCGCAATCGCGCTCGAGCTCGTGCGCACCGCCGACGTCGTCCACCACAACATGACTGCGGGCGTCGCGACCAAGCTCGGCATCGACTACCAGGCGTGCAAGCAGGTGAAACCCGACATCGTCTACTGCAACACGTGGGCCTACGGCCTCGAGGGACCGCTCGCGCGCTTCGGCGGGCTCGACCCGCTCTACCAGGCGTCGTCAGGCCTCGAGCACGAGTCGGCCGCGGTACACGAAGGCAACGTGCCGCTGTACTACCGCTTCGGAATGTGCGACGCGTCGAACGCGATGCTCTCGGTCGTCGCGGTCCTCGGCGCGCTCTATCACCGCAAGCGCACCGGCGAGGGCCAGGAGGTGTGGACGTCGTTGTTCGACGGCGGTGCGATCTTCACCTCCGACGCGCATCTCGTCGGCGGTGTGCCGGCCCCTCGCCCGCACCTCGACAAGGAGCTCATGGGCGTCTCCGCGACGTACCGGCTCTACCGGACCCAGGACGACGACTGGATCTGTATCGCCGCGATCACCGACGACGACTTCCGCAGGCTGTGCACCGTCCTCGGCGTCGACGAGATCGTCGACGATCCGCGGTTCGCAACGGGAGCAAGCCGCGCGGAGCACCGGCGCCGGCTCGAGACGATCCTCGAACCTCGCTTTCGCACGAAGACGGCGCGCTTTTGGACCCGCACCCTCGACGACGCGGGTGTGCCGAACGAGGTCCCGGTCGACACTCGAGGCGGCGAGGCACCGCTGTTCGACTCCGACAACGTCGAGCTCGGTCTCGTCGCGCGCTACGTGCATCCGCTCCTCGGCGAGATGCGCCAGTTCGGCGAGCTCATCGACTTCTCCGAGACCCCCGGCCGCGTCATGGGTCCCCCGCCGCTCGTCGGCCAGGACACCCGCGCCGTGCTCCACGAGCTCGGTCACCGAGATCCCGAGGTCGACGCGCTGATCGCCGACCGGGTCTGCTACGAGCCCGACGATCACTACGCCGAACGATTCAATAACTAATAGCTCGTCGTAGGCGGTACGAGCTCAGGGCGCCTGAATGAGGTCGACTGCCCACGAGTGCGAAAGCGAACCGAAGTTCTTCGCACTCCCGAACGCCCACACGCTTCCGTCGAGCCCCAAGATGTAATAGCCGTCATTGGTCGGCAGCGCCCGCATCCGTACGCTCGACACGTACGGGTAGCCGAAGAGGTCTCGCACCCGCGGAAGACTTCCCTCGAACGGCACGTCGAAGGCGAAGATGCCGCCGTCGTCCGCGACCATCCAATAGCCTCTCCCGTTCGCCGCCGCGGTCATCGACTTCACGGGCTTCGACAACGTCATCGAGCCGGTCGATCCGTGGAACTGCGCGTCGCCGAAGGAGAACACACCGCCGTCAGCCGCAACGAACCAGTATCCGCGTCCGTCGGCCGTGATCGTGAGGTCGAGGACGGGCGCGTTCAGCCGCCAACCGCCGGTCGATCCGTAGAAGCCCGCGTTCCCGAAGGCGAAGATGCCGCCGTCGCGGCCGAGAAGGATGTAACCCATCCCCTTCGGTGTGGCCGCCATGCCCACGATCGGCGAGTTCAGCGGGTGGCCGTTGAGTCCGCCCCGGAACTGCGCGTCACCGAACGAGTACACCGCGCCGTCCGAGCCCACGAGCCAATACCCCTTGCCGGAGGGCGTGCGCGCGGCGGCAACGATCGATGCGGAGAGCGCGTGGCCGCGCAGGTCACCGTAGAACCGGGCACTGCCGAACGCGTGCACCTGCCCGTCAGCCGTCGCGATCCAGTAACCGTGGCCAGTCGTCCCGAGGTCGATCCTGTCCGGTGATGCCGCGAGCAACGCGTTGCCCGGATTGATCAGGCCCCAGCCGAACGTGTCGTCGCGCCCGGAGGGTCCGAGGTTGGTGGCGGTCGACTCGAGGATATGCGTGAGCTCAGCCGCGCTGAGGCTCGACTTCTCGCCGAGCACGAGCGCCGCGGTTGCAGCCGCGTAGGGCGTCGCCATCGACGTTCCGCTCATCAGCGCGTACTGCGATCGACCTTTGCCGTATGTCGACCAGATCGAGTCGCCCGGGGCGACGAGGTCGACGTACGCGCCGGTGTTGGAGAAGCTCGCGTGATGCAAGCCGCTGTCGATCGCGCCGACCGCGATGGCCTCCGGGTACGCGGCCGGGTAGCTGGCCTGGTTCCCGTCCTGGTAGGAGTTGCCGGCGGCGGCGAACGTGACGGCCTGCTTGGAGAGCGCGTATTGGATCGCGACCCGCATACCCGGTGATGCTCCGCCGCCGAGACTCAGGTTGATGATGCGTGCGCCGTGGTCGGTCGCCCAGACGATTCCTTCGGCGACGTCGGAGGAGGAACCGCTTCCCGACGCGTCGAGTACCCGTATCGGCATGATCTGAACTCGCGGCGCCGCGCCCGCGATGCCGATCCCGTTGTTCGCGTGGGCGGCGATGATGCCGGCCACGTGAGTGCCGTGACCGGCGGGATCGACCGCACCGTTTCGCGCCGGGTCGTAGCGCGCGGCGTCCGACGCGAGGTCGAGCCCGGAAAGCACCGCACCGTAAAGATCCTCGTGCGATCCGAGCACGCCGGTGTCGACGACGGCGACCTTGACACCGGCGCCGCTCGAAAGCTTCCACGACGATTCGAACCCGACCACATTCAAGGCCCACTGCTGCGGTCTCAGCGCGTCGTTCGTCTCGAGCACCCGTACGGTTTGGTCCTGTTCCTCGGTCAGCACCCGGTTCGAGCCCCGGCCGAGGCGGGTGTCCATCGTCGCGACCGCCGCTTCGAGGCCCCGGACGACGTGGATCCCGCCGTGTGCATCCCGGGTGAGCGCCCAAAGACCCTTCGTGGTCTCGGCACCGCTGGCGGACAACCCCTGGCCTGCCACGGCAAACCCTGCGACCACGACCACTGCCGTGACCACGTGCCGTGCGACCTTGCCCGATTTGCACGCGTAAAGCGCGCCTCCCAAACGCATAGGGTGGTCATCGGCACAATTCGTGAGCGACTCAAGACGAAACGCCACGCAATGTGGTGATCCGGCGGACGCTTGGGATCACTCCCGGAGACCCCGCTCGGGCGTCCCGTCCGGCGCGCGTCAGCGAAGAAGTGAGGCGACCAGGCCGGCCTGGCCGACGTGGTACGTCACCATGATCGCGACCGGCGCCCAGGCGAAGCGGTACACGAAGCGGTCCCAGGCGATCATCGAGTCGGACGCGACGAAGAGCAACGCACCCGCCCCCGCGAGGACGTTGCCGGTCGCAACGGCCGTGGCGAGCATGGCGGAGATCACCACCATGTAGGCCGCGACGGCGAAGCGGAGCACGCCCGGCTGCCCGGCTCGCGCGATGGACGTAAGGATCCGCCGCCCGAAGGGCGCGACGAACACGACAACCACCGCGGTCGCAATGACGAGCGCGCGTGCCGATGGCCCGTGCGTCCAGAAGCCGACGAGATAGCACAGGTGCGCGACGAGGAACGCGGCGAGCCCGGGTACGAACAGATCCGACGGCAGCATGAGGAACACGTCCCCGGTCAGGGAACAGATCAAGGCGGCCACGAACCAGGCACGGCGGGTGTGCGCGTCGGTCACGGGGTCGAGCGCTCCCGCGGCGACGATCAGCGCGACGAGCGTCGCCGGCTTGCAGAGATACTCGAGCACACGTCGTGAACGCGCTTTTGCGAGCCAGTCCCCGGCCGCGAACAGCGACGCGACGACGAACGCAACTGCGGTCGCAGGATTCACGGCGCGAGCCGCTCTCGGAGCCATCCGCCGTGTCCGTCGGGACGGTAACGGACCCGATCGTGAAGACGATCCGGTCGCCCTTGCCAGCATTCGAGCTCGTCGACGCCGACGACGAACCCACCCCAGAACGGCGGCAAGGGCAGATCCCGGCCGGCGAACCGCGCCTCGACCTCGGCGACGCGCGCCTCGAGGTCGGCCCGATCGACGACCTCGCTCTGCGGCGACGCCCACGCGCTCAGGCGATGACCGCGGGGGCGGCTCTCCCAGTATCGGGCGGCCTCGGCGTCCTCGACCCGCCCCACGGGGCCGACGACTCGCACCTGCCGCTCCTGTTCCCGCCAGTGGAACACGAGCGCGGCGCGCGGATTGGCGACGAGTTGCGAGCCCTTTGCGCTGTCGAGATTCGTGAAGAACCCGAATCCACGCTCGTCGAGACCACGCAGCAGGACTGTGCGCGCCGACACCGCGCCATTCGGTGCGGCAGTGGCGAGGGTCATGGCATCGGGTTGCGCGACGCCGGCCGCGGCCGCCTCGCGGTACCAGCGGCGGAACTGCGCGATCGGCTCGGGCTCGACGGACTCCGGGGCAAGCGACACAGTCCGCAACCGTGCCAGACTGAGGCATGGCTTTCCACCTCGCCTCGGCTGTTATCGGCCGTGCGCTCGTGTAGCGCACTGGCGTCATTTACGCAGCTCAGGACAGGTTGGTGGCGATAGTGCATGACGCGCTGTTATCGGTTATTCACGGTTGTCTGTGACCACGCTTGTGACCAGACACTCGATGCCCGTCGTGTCGAGGGAACATCGGCCGCCGCGTCTTGTTGTCAGGGCGCGATGCGTTCGAGCCGGCTTCACGTTGACGGGCAGTCGCCGGGTGCCGTTCGCCCAGAAGACAGGTACGGGTTGGCGTCGGTACCCGTCGTCAACGCCCGCCTGATCGACGCGATCCAAGAACACGTCGAGCGCGACTCGGCCTTCGAGTCGCGCTAGTGATGCGCCCCGGGCAGACGTGAGGGCCGCCACCGAAGGCGAGGTGGTCTTTCGCGTTTGGGCCATCGAGTCGGAAGTCGTCGGGGTCGTTGTAGGTTCGATCGTCGCGGTTTGCGGAGG
>JALYLU010000255.1 GCA_030774075.1 Actinomycetota bacterium
TCCGAGAACAACAGCACCACGTTCTCGGTCGTCATCGACGCGCCACTCCAGCCCGCACCCCGCAACCGTAAGCCGCCCCCCGGCCCCGCCGCACGGTGCCCACCGCGCCGAAGCGAGTGCCCCCACAACAACACTCCTCACTCTCAGGCTCGGGTCTGCCGGATACAGAGTCGAGCGACTCGAATAACGTCCCACTTCACGCGCGTCCCCGAACCCCGCGCCTGGGCTATCACCCGTATAACGCCGGAACCCGGACACGCGCGGAAGGGCCGAAATCAGGGTGTGAGGCCGAGTCGTTCGAGTTCGCTGTCGAGCATGCGTCTCGTCCGATGCTCGCGGTGGATGACGTCGCGGATCTTGACGCGTCGGAGAAGTTCCGCGGTACGCGAGCCGGCGGGATCGCCGGGGATGACGCCGTGGACCCGCTCCTGTGCCGCGATGAGCAGCGTGAACGTGTTCGGAGAGCGGGCGATGGCCCAGGTGTCGTCGAGCAGTACCGCGGCGCGTTCGGTTTCGCCGCAGGCGATGCAGATCCAGGCGAATGCGCCGAGGAAGTCGGCATCGACGCCCGGCATCCGTTCCGTGTTGAGAAGCGCGATCGCATCGCCGAGATCGCGACGGGCTTGTTGGCGCTCGCCGATATAGCCGAGCGCGGCGCCCCGAATCGCCTCGTAGCTCATCAACCAGTGCTCGCCCCGACGGGCCGACTCAAGCCAAGCGGCGCGCAGCGCAAGAGTGGCGGTGTCACGCAGGTGGGTCTCGACCGCTTCACGATCATCGGCGAGCATCGATGCCAACAGGAACGCGCCGTGCTCGTTCATCGAGAGGAGCGGGTCGAGCTCGGCGTCCCAGCGGGAGCGATCACTCACCTCGATTGCCGCAAGATAGTTGCCGTGCCAGAGGTGAAAGTCAGCGACCACGAGATCGAACGCGGCGGCGTCGCCCGGGATGGCGTCGGGATGGCGCAGGGCTGCCTGGCCGAGTCGGATTTCTTCGGCGGCTGCATCGGCGTCGATGGCGAGCAACAGGATCGTCCGCAGGAAGTGGGCTCGTGACCTCCACGGGACGGGAAGGTCACCGGCGGCGTCCAAGGAGAGGCCGGCGAACCGAAAGAAGGTCTCCTGGCTCGTTGCGGCCAGTGTGAGAACGGCGTGGCAGATGAAGACTTTGCTGCGTAGGGTCGGATCGTCGACGAGGGCGGCCCAGTCCTGGAAGTCCTCGCCTTTTTGCAGGAGCCCGCGACCGATGAAGATCGGGTTGGCGCCACACACGAGTCGGGCGCCGACTGTCGTGTCGTTGCGGGCGTGGGCCCATTCGACCGCGACGATGGCGTCGTCGGCCAGCGGGTAGTGCGCGGGGAGCATCGCGGAAGGCATGTGGCCGACGGCATCGAGTCGATCGGCGAGATGGTGCGCGTGGCGGTCGCGGGTGGCTTCGGCATCTCCCGCTTCGACGAGCCGCTGGTAGGCGTAGACGCGAATCGTTTCGAGGAGCCGGTACCGCAGCTGTGTGGAGCTGTCGTCGCGTTGGGTGTGCAGGAGCGAGCGGGCGGTCAGCGTCTCGAGCGTGTCGAGCGTCGCGCTGCTGGTGCGGTCGAGGACGGCGGCGGCGAGTACGAGATCGAACGCGGCGGGCATGACCGAGATTCGACGCAAGGCGTCTTGTTCGTCGGGGGCGAGGAGGTCGTAGCTCCAATCGATTGTCGCTTCGAGGGTCTGTTGGCGGCCCCGAGTGCGGCGCCGACCGCCGGTGAGGAGCGTGAATCGATCATCGAGCCGTTCCAGGATCTGCACCGGGGACAACACCCCAGTGCGGGCCGCCGCGAGCTCGATCGCCAGCGGGAGACCATCCAGACGGCGACAGATCTCGCCGATCACTACGTCGTCGGCCGGGTCGAGCTCGGCGCCGATCTCAGCCGCCCGCTCGAGAAACAGCAGTACGGCAGCCGGCCGGCCGCTCTCGGACTCGATATCGAGTGACGGCACCCGAAGCGTTTGCTCGCCGTCCACATCGAGGGCCTCACGGCTGGTCGCGAGAATTCGCGTGTTCGGGCACGCACCGAGCAGCGCGTCGATCTGGTCGGCGACCTCGTCGAGCACGTGCTCACAGTTGTCGACCACCAACAGCACGCTCTTGGTGCCGATGCGGTCGCGCACCTGTTTGTCGATCGCAGCGCCCGCATCGGGAACGAAGTCGATCGCGTTCGCGAACGTCTCGGCGACCGCGTCATCATCACCCACCCGGGCCAGATCGACGAAGAAGGTCCCGTCCGTGAACGCGACACCCTCACGGGCCGCGACCTCGATCGCGAGTCGGGTCTTCCCGCACCCGCCCGCGCCGGTCATCGTGACGAGCCGGCTCGCGTGGAGCAACGCGCGGGCCCTGTCGATCTCGTCGTCTCGGCCCAGGAAGCTGGACCGCTGCGACGGCAACGTGCTCTTGATATTGGTGAGCGACCGAACAGGCGGGAACTCAGTTGCGAGGCCATCGCCGGCGAGCTGAAACAGATGCTCGGAACCATCGATGTCGCGCAGCCTGTGCTCACCGAGATCGACGAGCCCCACGCCGGCGCCGTCGAGCAATCGCGCCGTCGTGCCCGTCACGAGCGCCTGCGCGCCGTGCGCCGCGGCCATGACCCGCGCGCCCCGATTCAGGGCCGGACCGAAGTAATCGCCGTCCCGTTCGACCGCTTCTCCTGTGTGCATGCCTATGCGGACCCGCAGCTCGATCTCATCAGGCCATCGCTCTGCCTGTAGTGCTCGCTGGGCGTCCATCGCCGCATCCACAGCCGTCCCGGCCCGTCCGAACGCGGCCGCGAACGCGTCACCGGCGGTCGAGAACACGTAACCGTCGTGCTCACCGATCGCGGCGCGCAGGATCTCGTCATGGCGCGCGAGCGCCGTCGTCATCGCGTCCGGGTGTTCCTGCCACAACCGGGTACTGCCCTCGACGTCCGTGAACAGGAACGTCACGGTCCCAGTAGGAAGCGGCGGCACGAGACGAGACGCTATCGACGCCCCCGATCACCCGCATTGCCCCACCCCGCCTGCCGACCTGTCCCTAAACCTTGCGATTAAACCCTCATGCGTTCGGGTCGTCTTCGTTTGTCTCTGCGTGGGATCGGGTAGCGGGTTCTGGGCGGTTTTTTGGTGCCTTTTGGTCGTCCCGGGCCGGGCGTGACGGATTTCGGTGCGTGCGCCGGCGTGCCGATTGCGTGACGCAGTTGATGAAACCCTCTCCGCACCCTTGTGGGAGTGAGCAACGACGGATCGAGTGGCTTCTCCCATGGGAGGCGTAGATCCTCGACGAGACCGCGCGCGAGGCGGAGTTGCGTGTACGCGATGACGACGAGCCAGGTCCATCGATCGGCTTGCTCGGGCATGCGGAGCGCGGGGGTCGTCCATCCGAGCGTGGACTTCAAGAACCGAAACGCGTGCTCGATATCGAAGCGTCGGAGATACGCGCGCCAGCACAGGTCCAAGTCGATCTCGCCGGGCCCGGACCACCACAGCCACAGCGTCTTGTTTATGTGGCCGGGTGGTCGGGGAAGGCGTTCGACGTCGACGCGCACGACGGTGCCGCGCACGATCGGCAGGCCGCTGCCGTGCCAGCGTCTTTTGTTTTTGAGTTTGGGGTGCAGTCCGCGCCAGGCGCGTACTTTCACTGTTCCGTAGCGGGCGTCGTGCGCCTCGAGTTCGGCGTCGGGCATGGTTTGTGTGTCGGGCTCGGATAACGCGAACCGGGCGCCGTGGCGCGGTGGGCGTCCGGGCGTGCCGGTCGGCCACACCGGAGGGTCGGGATGAAAGACCCGCTTGGGACTCATGCGCACCACGACCTGGGCGTGGACGTCGGCGAGTTCGGCGCCGAGCGCGATGGGGTCATAGCCCGCGTCGAAGACGAACACGGGCGCGGCGGCTGAGGCGCCAAGCCGCCCGACGAGACGGCGGATCTGGGCGAGGGTTCAGACTCCCCATACTCAGGGATCTCCTGGCGAGGCCGGTCACGGAACCTGCGCGGGCGGAACCAACCCGGAGAACCCACCGACTCCGTAACAGGGGCATGCAGTTGGGCCCAGCGCCCTGCGGCTGCTGGGCGAAGGCGAGGAAGGCCCGCGCCGGGCATCCGGCGTAGGCCCCTCCCATGTCGAGAACAACGACACCGATAACAGTTGGCTACTCGTCAACCGAGCAGATTGCCCGCTCGGGAGCGTCTAGGTCGAGTACGGATCGGCAGATCTGCGGCGTGAGGTCAGGTCTTTGCGCCCCCCGTGGTGACATAGCTCACGCAGTAACCCTGATCCTTGAACGATCGTCCTTGGCCGTCGACTAGGGACTTCCAGCCATCGCGCTTGCAAGCATTCTTGTCAGTTGGTGTGGCGGCCCACGTGTAGCCCGCGTCGTAGAGCACTTGCGACATCATCTCCTGGCCAGCGGCGCTCGGGTGGACGTTGTCCACCGTGCTCACCTCGCCGGGTGACCAGACATGGTTGAACAGCGCGTCGCCATCGAAGAGGCAGTTCGCGTAGGTGGCGCATTCGGTTTCGAGAACGGTGTTGTATTGCGCCACCCGATCCATGATCAAGGCCCGGCCCGCTGGCGATGCGTTGAAGAAGGTCCCGCAGAACGACCACGTTGCCGATGGGTTGCCTGCGAGAACCGCGGCGCGGAGCGACTCGAGGCTAAGGATGCTTGCGACAAGGACTCTGGAATTCGGACTGGCCGCGAAGAGGGCGTCCATTCCCGCACGGAACTGCGTCGCGAACTGCGCGGGTGTGGTGGAGGCGGAGCAGATGTCTCCCGCGCCGAAGAGGACCGTCACGTAATCAGGGTGCGAGGCGGCGACCGTGGCCGCCTGCGCCGCGAACCCCGATATCTGGGCACCGGGAACCGCGGCGTTTGTCGCGTGCCCACCCAGCGCAGGGTTCAAGGCGAGCAGCCGCTCATAGTGGCTATTCACGGCGGTGCCGGTAGACCACGAATACTGGGGACAGGCTCCGAAGAAGTTGCAGTCGGCCGACCCGGTGGCGAACCCGCGACTCAAGGAGTCACCCGTGGCGGCCATCGACGAGGGCGGTGGGGCCACGGGCCCAGAGGCCTCCGCCGGCACCGCACTCCCTGACAGCGCGGCCAAGCCGGCAATGACTCCGATCGCCGCGATTGCCAGTCGTTTCATCCTGCCTGCCCTCCGCTTTATGAGTCACCTGTGTCCGCCGTCGGCATCGGCGGCGGAGCCTACTAACGTGCCGGCATCCGGGCCAGGGCCAAAAGGTCCCACCGCCCTCATCGAGCACTCGGGGTCGGCCGCGACCGCCCACGTGGCAATCAAATCGCGCTCGGCCATCCGAGGCCGTCCCCGAAACATCTTCGTCTTTCCGCAGCGCATATTGTTCAGTGAGGATGGGTGGGCGCTAGTTCGTCGGGGGTCCACCATCGTGTTGGTGGTGGCGGGTACGTTCCGGTTGGGCTCGCGTGTTGAGCATGGCGCGGGTTCGGAATTGGGCACGCCCCGTTCCGGAGGGTGATCGATCTGCCTGCATGAACAGGTTGATCGTCACGGTCTCCTTCCCGGGACGTGCGTGCCACCCCTTGACCGTTTGAGAGAGAAGGGATGGCGATGACCATCGTAGAGAGTGCGCGCCCGGTGACGGGTGGAGTGGATACGCACGCGGATGTGCATGTCGCGGCGGCGGTGGACGGCAACGGCGGCGTGTTGGGTGTGGAGTCGTTCGCGACGACACCGGCGGGGTTTCGGGAGTTGCATGGTTGGCTGGCCGGTTTCGGTGAGCTCGCCCGGGTGGGGGTGGAAGGCACCGGCGCGTATGGCGCGGGTCTGGCGCGTTATCTGCGCAGTCAGGGCCGGGTGGTGATCGAGGTCGATCGTCCGAACCGTCAAGAGCGTCGCCGCAACGGTAAGTCCGACGAGCTCGATGCAATCGAAGCCGCGCGTGCGGCGTTGTCGGGTCGCGCGTCTGGGATCGCGAAGTCCGCGGATGGTGATGTCGAAGCGATCCGGGCCTTGTTGGTCGCGCGACGTTCGGCGCGTGACGTGCGGATCAAGTATCTGAATCAGATCCGGCATCTCGGTTTCACTGCACCCGACGAGCTGCGTGAGCGCTTGCGGGGCGTGCCCCGCGAACACCTGGCGCGCACGGCCGCGTCGTTACGACCGGCGCCCACAGCAGCGACGGTCATGCACGCGACGAAACTCGCGATCCGGACGTTGGGTCAACGGGTGTTGGCGCTCGAGACCGATAGTCGACACCTCGATGAGCTGATCGACGAGCTTGTCAAGCGCACTGCGCCGAGCCTGCTCGAGGTCTACGGCGTCGGCACCCATACCGCCGCGATCTTGTTGGTCGCCGCGGGCGACAACCCCCACCGGCTGAAAAGCGAAGCCGCGTTCGCGCATCTCTGCGGCGTCGCACCCTTACCCGCCACGACGGGCAAGACCCAGAAACGCTTTCGGCTCAACCCCGGCGGGAACCGCCAAGCGAACCATGCGCTGTGGCGGATCGTGTTCACCCGCATGAGCGGCGATGAACGCACCCGCAAATATGTTGCGCGTCGTCTCGCCGAAGGGCGGTCCACACGCGAGATCATGCGCAGCTTGAAACGTTACGTCGCCCGCGAGCTCTACCCGTATCTCGTACGCGACTGAACAGCTCTGGAGTGGAGGGTCTGGCCCGCGAATGCCCCGACGCCACTGGCTGTCCTTCGAACGAACCGCCGGCCCACCACTCCCGAACACCATCGGCACGCATGGCCTCATAAGAGCTTGCCCTCACCCGAGTGGCCCATCACTGGTCTGCCAACACCCGCCGAAAAAACCCTTGACAACACATAGGAGCTTCGCTCTGAGGATGTCGCACGAATCGGATTCGGCGTCGCGGCACCACAACATGTTGAAGTCGTTGCGGGTCGACATCCCGCATGTTGGGGCGTTGATGCCCGCAATTGGATTCGTGCGACAGCCTCCTCTGGCGCTGTTATGCCACGCGGCGGCCGCACGGAACGCGCGTGGAAGTGTCCCATATCGCGCGCCCCATAACCCCGGCCTCCCCCTAACTCCTATCGCCGGGTCGAGGGCGCGGTATCGAAACCCCGCGTCGGACGCGCGCTTGCAATCGCGAACCCGCAGACGGTGGATGTACTTGGGCGATCCCCGGTGTATATCGGAGATTCGCTAAGGACACCGAGAGCGGAACGCCC
>JALYLU010000256.1 GCA_030774075.1 Actinomycetota bacterium
GCTCTTGCCAAAGTTGCTGCTCGCGGTCGCGATGGCGGTCTGCGTGGTGGCCCAGCCAGTAGCGGCGAGCGCGGCGCAGTCATGGTCGATCGTGCCGAGCGCGAGTCCGGCATCACCGCCGCACGGGACGTTGTACGGCACGGCGTGTCCGACGACCACGTTGTGTTTTGCGGTTGGGGCGGTCGGTAGCGGAACTCGTCTGATCGAACGCTGGAACGGGGCGGGATGGTCCCTGTTGCCCCCACCGACCGGGGCCGCGGCCGAGCTCCGGTCCGTCTCGTGTGTGAGCGCGACCGAGTGTTTCGCGGTCGGTACGACGGCCACGTTCGGGAACGGACAAGCGACGCTGATCGAGCATTGGAACGGCACGACGTGGACCATCGTGCCGAGCGCGTCGCCCACGGGAGCTGCCGTATTGCGGGGCGTGTCGTGCACCAGCTCGACGTTCTGTGTCGCGGTCGGCGACACGGTCTCGGGAAGCTCGCGACGCTTCGTGGAGCAGTGGAACGGCTCGCAATGGTCGATCGTTCTCGGTCCCACCGAGAGCGGGACGAGTTTCGGGGGCGTGTCGTGCGCCAGCCCGACGTTCTGTGTCGCGGTCGGTTGGCACACTGGGACGCACACGCTCACCCTTGCCGAGTTGTGGAATGGAGTCAGCTGGAGCGTCATGTCGACGGCCGACCCGAGTGGAATCAATGCCGATTATCTGCATGCGGTCGCGTGTGGCAGCACGACGAGCTGCGAGGCCGTCGGCCAGGCCAACTATCCGACGTCGCCGTCCGTGCGGACGCTCGTCGAGCACTGGAATGGCACCACATGGTCGGTCGTGGCGAGCCCGAACAGAGCCGGCGCGGACAAGAGCAATCTGCTCGGTGTGTCGTGCCCCTCGGCTACCAGCTGCTACGCGGCCGGAGCTGCCAGCGGCCAAACGCTGATCGAACAGTGGAATGGGTCGGCTTGGTCGATCGCGACGAATGCGCCGACCACGTCGGGCGCATTGTTCAGCGTCGGCTGCGCAGCAACGACAAGATGCGCAGCCGCCGGCAACTTCAACATCGTGACGAAGATCGAGCAGTTCGACGGTACGGCGTGGAGTGTCGCCCCGGCGCCTGTTGGAAGTTCGCTCAGCTCGCTGAACGCCGTGGGCTGCTTCGGTGTGAACGTGTGTTTTGCGGTGGGCGCCGCGGTGAGCGCGTCCACTGGTACCTATAACGGGCTGGTCGAGCGCTGGAACGGCACTGGATGGGCGACCACGCCCAGCCCCGCACCTGCAGGCGGCGTTCGCCTGTTGGATGTCGGATGTGGGAGCAGCACGAGCTGCTTCGCGGTCGGCGTCACCACAGACAACACCAAGGCGGTGATCGAACGCTGGGACGGGAGCACCTGGCAGGTGATCACGCATCCGAGCCCGGCCGGCGGGACCTTCGTAAACCTGACCGGGGTGTCGTGCGCCTCCGCCACGTTCTGCATCGCCGTAGGCCAAGCCTCCTTCCCGACCTCTCCGGCCACCGCCCCGCTCGTCGAGCGCTGGAACGGCACGAGCTGGACGATCGTCGCCGCGCCCCATCCCAACGGTTCGGAGGACAGCACCCTGCGAAGCGTCTCGTGCATCAGCGCGGTCAACTGCATGGCCGTCGGCCAATCTCTGGGGACGACACTCATCGAACGCTGGAACGGCACGAGCTGGTCGATCGTGGCCAGCCCGAACCCGGGCGACCAGAGGTCCCTCAACGCGGTCTCGTGCTTCAGCGCGTCGAGCTGCTTCGCCGTCGGCCGCGAGGTCGTCAGCGGCATGCTGATCCCGCTCGCGCTGCGGTGGAACGGCAGCACGTGGGCGATGACGCCAACGCCGAGCCTCACCCGCGACGGCGGCTTCCGCGGCGTCAAGTGCACGAGCAACGCCAACTGCTTCTCGGTCGGCGACTCCAACTCGGCGACACTGATCGAACAGTGGAACGGAGTGAGCTGGTCGATCAGCCCGAGCCCCAATCCTGCCGGTGCCATCCAGAGTTTCCTCTCCGACGTGGCCTGCCCATCTGCGACGACGTGCCACGCGGTCGGAGGCTTCGCCCGACGCACCGACGGCGCGATCCAGTACACGTTGGCAGAACGGCTCTCATAGCACGGAGCCACGGGCCCACACTCGACCTGCATTGCGGCCGCGGAACCGACGAATCGTCTATGTCGCGGCGACATTCCGCCCATAGCCGACAGGGTTCCGTGCGGCCAATAGTGGCCCGTGTGTATCGACGGGGTGAGCTGTCAGGTCCTCTGTCGAACCAAGCAATCGACGTGATGCTCGTAGACAGCCGTCCCGTGGTGCGAGAAGGGCTCTGCGTCGTGATCGGCCACGAGCCCGATCTTGTCGTCGTGGCCCAGGCGGCAACCATCCGCGACGCCGGAAGCCTCGACGTCGAACCCGACGTCATCGTCACCGACATCGACTTGCCCGACGCGAAACGCGGCGACGTGATCAGCGGGCTTCGCGGGTTCTTCCAACACAGCTCGATCCTGGTCTTCACGCCGATCGGCGATCCGTCCGAGGTCCGATCCGTGCTCGCCGCCGGGGCCAACGGGTACCTGCTCGAGACGGCCCCGACCACTGACCTGCTCACGGGGATACGTGCCGTCGCCGACGGTAGGACGTTTCTGCAACCGGCACTGGGCGTCGAGCTCGCACGCTGGCACCGGCCTCGCGACACGACGCTCGGACTCTTGCCGCGAGAGGAGCAGGTCCTGAAGTTGCTCGCGCTCGGCCACACCAACCTTGAAGTCGCACGGCTCTGCAGCGTAAGCCTCCGCACAATCGAATCGCATCGCGCCCAGATCCACCGCAAGCTCGGCGTCCGGACGCGAGCCGAGCTGGTGCAGTTCGCGCGCGACGCCGGACTCGTCGACCCGCAATGACCCTGGCTGTTTCTTCACGGCTCGGGCGCATGTTCGCTCACGCGAGATGTGCGACCACCTGCTCGACGCGGTTGCGACCGAGCTCTTTGGCTCGGTAGAGCGCGGCGTCTGCTTCCTTGAGTATCTCGTTCGCCGACTCGATACGGGTGGGGTCCAGGATCGCGAGACCGGCGCTGAAGGTGACCACTCCGAGCGGATTGCCCACGTGCGGGATGGCGAGTCCTTCCACCCCGGTTCGCATGCGCTCGACCGCATTGGTTCCCGAGGCGAGGGATTGCTCGGGGAGGACGCACAAGAACTCGTCGCCGCCGAAGCGGTAGAGCGCGTCTCCGGCGCGAACTTCTTGTTGGAGCCGGCTCGCGAACGCATGGAGGATCCGGTCGCCGGCGGGATGACCGTACGTGTCGTTGTATGACTTGAAGTGGTCGACGTCGAGCACGGCAATGCAGTAGCTGTGCTCGTAGCGGGTCACGCGTGCCTCGAGCAGGTCGAAATCCTGTTCGAAGGCCCTCCGGTTGCCCAGCCCGGTGAGGGGGTCTTGGCGGGCGAGGGTCGTCAGCTCGTTGTTCAGACACCGCAACTGGTCGGCAGACGTCTGTACGTCGCGAGCCCGCGAGGCAAGTACCTCCGCCCTGATGAAGAGGGTCGCGAAGACCGACACTTTGGCTCGAAGCTCGTCCGGTCGGACCGGGGCGAACATGAAGTCGACCGCACCCTGGGCGTAGAGGTCGGCGTGGTCGATCTCGTCGCTCCCGAATGCCGTGATGAAGATGATCGGGGTCACCGCGGATTGTTGACGCGTGCGAATGAGCTCCGCGGTGTCGAACCCATCCATGATGGGCATGCGGACGTCGAGCAGGATGAGCGCGAAGTCCTGGGCCATGACGCAGCGCAACGCGGCGAGGCCGGACTCGGCTTGGACGATCGTGTGACCGAGGGGCGCCAAAACCGCCTTCAGGGCAAGTCGCTTTGCGGCATTGTCGTCGACGACCAGGATCGGGACGGACGACATGGCAGTCACGGCATGCGATCCGTCGACGGCGGTTTCGAACGGCGAGGTGCTCACTGCGTCGCGGGGTCTGTGAACCGGTGCGGGGGAGATTGCGCGGACGGTCGCGCGGCCGGCAGCCATCGCCCGATGGCCGCGAGGAGCTCGTTGGCATCTACCGGCTTGGCGACATAGTCGTTGGCTCCGGCGTCGATGCAGCGTTGCCACTCGCCCGGCACCACTTTGCCGGTGACGGCGATGATCGGAAGCGTCTTGAATCGCTCGAGCGCCCGAATGGCGCGCATGGTCTCGTAGCCGTCCATGCCCGGCATCATGATGTCGGTCAGGACCAGGTCGATGTCGTGCGTCCGCTCCAGAATGGCCACGGCCTCGGCGCCGCCTTCGGCGATGGTCACCTCCGCGTGACCGCGTTCGAGCAGCGCGGTCAGCGCGAACACGTTGCGGAAGTCGTCATCGATCAGGAGGATGTTTCTCCCTTCGAACGGGTGATCGTCCAGACCCTTGTGCCGCACTCGATCCGGCTTGAACGCCCGGGCATCCGTCACCGCCGAACCGTTGGGGCTGACGAGCGAGAGCGAACGTTCCGGAAGCGGCGCGACGCTCGCGGGAATGACGTTAGGGGTCACGGCTTCGGGCCGACCCGAGGGAAGATAGACGGTGAAATTGCTGCCTTGGCCGGGCGTGCTGGCCAACGTGATCTCACCGCCGAGCAGGCCCACCAGCTCGCGGCTTATCGAGAGGCCGAGGCCCGTACCACCGTAGATGCGCGCGGTGGTGCCATCGCCCTGCGCGAAGGATTCGAAGATCCGCCGTTGCTGTTGTTCTTGGATGCCGATACCCGTGTCGCGGACAGAGAACGCAACGACTGACGGAGCCGTCACGAGCGATTCGGATTCGCGACTCCACCCATCCTCGGCCAATCCGACCTGCAGATGCACCTCGCCGCGCTCCGTGAACTTGAAGGCATTGGCGAGGAGATTCTTGAGGATCTGACGAAGGCGTTGCCGGTCGGTGACGATGTGTTCGGGGCTCTCGGGCGCGACGACGATCGAGTAGGCGAGCCCTTTCGCGCGGGCGACGTGATCGAATTCCCGCTGGAGGTCAGTGTGGAGCTCTCCGACGGAGACCTCGGCCATCTCGACCGTGGCCGTTCCCGACTCCACCTTGGCCAAGTCGAGGATGCTGTTCAGGAGACCCAGCAGGTCCCGGCCGGAAGCGAGGATGATGCCCGCATATTCGACCTGGCTGTCGGTCATGGTGTGGTCCGGGTCGTCGGCGAGTTGCTCGGCGAGGATCAAGAGGCTGTTGAGCGGCGTGCGCAGCTCGTGCGACATGTTGGCGATGAACTCGGACTTGTATTTCGACGAGACAGCAAGTTGACCCGCCTTCTCCTCGACCAGGCGCTTGGACTGCTCCACCTCTTCGTTCTTCTGCTCCGCCTCGATGTTTCGCTCGGCGAGGAGGCTCGCCTGTCGTTCCAGGTCTTCGTTGGATTCGCGTAGCTCTTCCTGCTGCGACCGGAGCTCTTCGGCCAACGACTGCGACTGTCTGAGCAGGTTCTCGGTGAGCGTGTTGGCTTCGATGGTGTTGAGCACGAGGCCGATGCTCTCCGGCAGCTGATCGAGGAACGCTTGATGGGTGACACTGAACGAGGAGAAGGAGGCGAGCTCGACCACCGCGCGGACCGCGCCCTCGAACAGGACCGGTAGGACGATGATGTTGAGTGGAGGCGACGCGCCGAGTCCCGAGTTGATCCTCACGTAGTCGCCCGGAACTTCCGTGAGCAGAATCCGCTTCTTCTCCTTGGCGCACTGGCCGACGAGGCCCTCACCGACGCGAAAAGATGTCGAGAGGTGCTTGCGCTGCTCGTAGCCGTAGCCGGCAGTGAGCTCCAGCACCGGCTCCGTTCCATCGGCCGGGTTGGTCATCGAGTAGAAGACGCCGTGTTGCGCAGACACGAGTGGCGCGAGCTCGGACAGGATCATGCTCGACACCGCGGCGAGGTCGCGTTGACCTTGGAGCATGCGCGTGAAGCGTTCCCGGTTCGTCTTCAACCAGTCCTGCTCGATGTTCTCGCGCGTCGTTTCTCCGAGGTTGCGGATCATCTCGTTGAGCGTGTCCTTCAGGACGGCGACCTCGCCGCTTGCCTCCACGCGAACCTGTCTGGTGAGATCGCCTTCGGTCACCGCGGTCGCCACCTCCGCGATTGCTCGCACCTGGTTGGTGAGGTTGGCCGCCAACTGGTTGACGTTGTCGGTCAGGTCCTTCCAAACACCGCTGACCTCCGTCGATTGCGCCTGGCCGCCGAGCTTGCCTTCGACGCCGACCTCGCGCGCGACCCTCGTCACCTCTCCAGCGAACGCGTTGAGCTGGTCGACCATGGCGTTGACGGTGTTCTTCAGCTCGAGGAACTCGCCCTGCACGTCGATCGAGATCTTCTTGCTCAAGTCGCCGTTGGCCACCGCCGTGGTCACCTCGGCGATGTTTCGGACCTGCCCCGTCAGGTTGCGGGCCATCAGGTTGACGTTGTCGGTCAGGTCCTTCCAGACACCGCCGACCTCGATGGTCACCGCCGCGGCTTGACCGAGCTTGCCCTCGGTCCCGACCTCGCGGGCAACGCGCGTCACCTCGGAGATGAATCCGTTGAGTTGGTCGACCATCGCGTTGATGGTGCTCTTCAGGTCCAGCATTTCGCCGCGCACATCGGCGGACACCTTCTTGCTGAGGTCTCCGTCGGCGACGGCGCCGATGACGCGCTGCATCTCGCTGGTGGGCCGTACCAGGTCGTCAATCAGGCTGTTGACCGATTCGATCGGGCCGGACCACCGCTGGGTCAAGCCGCCGCGCTCGATCCGCTGCGACAGCTTTCCTTGTTTGCCGACCACCTCGCTGACCCGGGCCAGCTCCGCGCAGAACGCCTGGTTGACCATGCTGATCTCGTTGAAGCCGTCGGCGACCTTGCCGGCCAGACCCATCCAATGGACCGGCAAGCGAGCCGTGAAGTCCCCGTCCTTGACCTGGGCCAGGAAGCTCAACAAGGCGTTGGCGTCGACGGTGTCCTTGCCAGTGTCAGCCGTTGCCGTCATTGCAGCCTCCATGTGGGCGCGACGAGGACCGACGCCGCCGAGCGCGGGCGATCGTGCACGCGCGTCGTCTTGTTCGACGGGCGATCCCCGACAATCCAGCCGATTTTCCTGCGTTGGCGGAATTCAGCCGCCGGAGAGCGCCTGCATGATGGTGAGCTCGTCGCTGGGCGCGACGCGCGTCTCTGGGT
>JALYLU010000257.1:0-6307 GCA_030774075.1 Actinomycetota bacterium
GGTATCGCACCCGACCCCGACCCCCTGCCGCCCGCGGCATAACCGGAAGGAACCTCTCCTATGGCCCGATCCAGTCTCCCCAACAAGTTCGACCGAGTCGGCATCGCGATGCCGCCCAAGCTCGCCCAAGTGTTCGCGCTCGACCGAGCACGGACCGAGATCCAGTTCGTCGGCCCGCGCGTTGACGACATCGCCGCCGACATTCGAGACGGCCGCCTCACCGACCCCGACGAATACCGGGCGCGAGTCGAACGCAAAGCCGTCCTCCTCGCCTGCCACGACAAGGCGGTCGTCGAGGTGAACGAACACGACGCGGCCGTCGAGCACCGCACGCGGGTAGCGCTCCGAGCAGACGCCGACGAGATCGTCGTCTCGATGCGGCCGACCTTCGAGCGGGCGGTCGCCGGCCTGTTGGCAGGGCTCGACGCGCTGGGTCCCGACCCGAAGCCAGAGAACCAGCAGCAGTCGGCCGGGCTCGCACGTGCGTACAACGAGTGGTACTCGTCCAAGCAAGAAGCCGAAGCCGTAGCGGCGATCCTGCGCGAGATCGACCGCAGCATCGAAGAAGCCTGGTACGTCGACGGCAATCTCGACCCGGCGCACGCCGACTACATCCAAGGCGGCACCGTCAGCGTGTGGGCACTGATCCGTACCGGACACGAGGCCGTCCAACTCAACACGCTGAGTGAGGCACGAGCAATCATCGCCGCCTCACAACAAGCGGTGCAGACCGCGGCCGAGCAAGCAGAAGCCGACCGCGCCGCCGAGCAAGCGGAGCGCAAGGCGCAACTCGCACGTTGACCGCGAGCGCGCCGAACCGACACGACCGAGAGCAACGACACGTAGATGACCGTCACCTCGCTGCACGCCGTGCTCGGTGGTAACGGCACTACCTCACACGGCGAGCGCGCGGCCGGGCCCGCGTCACCTGCTGAGCGTCGGGTGGCGCGGCCCGGCCACATCGAAGGCACGCCGATGACAGGAGAAGCCCGTGTCATGGACCAAGGGCCGAGCATGGCCGCCCGCCGGATGGAAACGCACCCGAGCGGCCGTGCTCGAACGCGACGGCAACCGCTGCACCACGTGCGGCTCAACGCTCGGGCTCGAAGTCGATCACGTACACGGCAACACCGACCACCAACTCGCCAACCTGCGCACCCTCTGCGGCCGCTGTCACACAGCACGCACGAAGCAACAAGCCAGCGCCGCACGCTGGGCCGACAACAAGAGAGCGAAGCGACCGACACCGCTGCACCCAGCACTACGACGAACGCAGAACCGATGACCGTCCACTGCGAGGTCTGGCTGGCTTCCCCTGTATGAAACTCCGAGGCTGCGAGAGAGGTTGAAATGGTGACTGGTCGACCCCCGGCGCAAGAGAGCGAGCGGCGGAACCGGGCGCCCCTACTGCACGACTGGCAGGACGTGCTCGACGTTCCGTTTCGCGCGGCGCCGGGTATCGGTCACCGGCCGGGCGGTGAGGCATGGCCCGACGCTACGAAACGATGGTGGGTCGCGCTCGGCGCGATGCCGCATTGTGCGACGTGGCGGCCGCCGGCGTGGGAATACATGCGCACGACTGCGCTACTGCACGCCGAGATCGTCGAGGGCGCTACGGCGAAGGCGGGCGAGCTGCGAATACGCGAGGCGGCGATGGGCACGACCGACGACGCGCTCCGAGCATTGCGGATTCGGTACGTGCCGAAGGTGGGCGCCGATCCCGTTGTCGTCGAGTCGGACGAGGTGCAGGCGCGCCGTGACGCGCGCCGGCAACGGATCATCGACGGCGAGGTCGGCTGATGCCGCGCGAGATCGTCCATGCCGATGGTCACGATCGGGCGCGGTCGCTCGGGCATCTCGCAGTCGAATGGATCGAGCGATTCTGCGTGCATGGTCCGGGCGACGTGATCGGCGAGGCCGTGGTGCTCGACGACGAGCTCGCCGAGATCACCGTCAATTGCTACGCGGTCGATGAGGCCGGGCGCCGGCTGTACGACTCGGCGTTCATCTCCCGGTGCAAGGGCCGCGCCAAGAGCGAGTGGGCTGCGTTCCTCGTCTGCTTCGAGGCGTTCGGGCCGTGCCGGTTCGCGGGGTTCGCCGAGGGCGGCGAGACGTTCCGGTGGCGGGACTTCACCTACCGATACCAACCCGGCGAGCCGATGGGCCGCCCGGTCGTCTCACCGTTTATTCGTGCGCTCGCAACCGAGGAGGTGCAGTCCGGCCACGTGTTCGGCGCGGCGTACTACAACCTCGTGGAAGGACCGCTCGCCGAAGGACTCCCGCGCGACGCGGCCGGCATCACGCGGGTACTACTCCCCGGTGGCGGTGAGATTCGCCCGTCCACGAGCGCGAGCGCATCGAAAGATGGCGGCCGCGAATCGTTTGTCGTGTTCGATGAAACGCACCTCTACAAGTTGCCCGAGCTGCATCGCGCTTACGACACAGTTCGCAGGAACCTCGCGAAACGCAAGGCCGCGGAGCCGTGGTCGCTCGAGATCAGCACCATGTTCCTCGACGGCGAAGAGAGCGTGGCCGAACGGAGTCACGCGCTCGCGCAGGCAATCATCGAAGGCAAGACCAGCGCGCCGTTCCTGTTCGATCACCGTTACGCGCCACCCGACCTCGACTTCGACAACGAGGACGAGCTACGCGCCGGGCTGATCGAGGCACTCGGGCCGTTCGCCGAACACGTCGATATCGACCGCAAGATCGCCGAGTGTTACGACCTGAGAAACGACGAGAGCGCGAGCCGGCGCTACTCGCTCAACATCGCCACCGCGGCCGATACCGCGTGGCTCACCCGCGAGGAGTGGGAATCGCTCGCAACATTCGACGACGAGCCGATGCCGACGTTCGCCGGCGCGGGCGTGGCCAGGAGGATCAGATGACCGACGAGAGGATCGTGCTCGGCTTCGACGGCAGCCGCTCACGTCACTACGCGACTACGGACTCGACCGCCATCGTCGGGTGCCGTGTCCGCGACGGCCGTCTGTTCCTGCTCGGCTGTTGGGAGGAACCGCCCGGCCCCGCCGGCCGTGACTGGCAGGTACCCGCCGACGAAGTAGATCGGCGCGTGCGTGAAGTGTTCGCGACCCGTCCGGTCGTCGGCTGCTACTGCGACCCCAACAAATGGGAGTCGTGGGTCGCAACATGGGAAGGCGACTTCGGCCACAAGCTCACCGTGAAAGCGTCCGCCGCGCATCCGATGGAATGGTGGCCGACCGACCGGCGCATGGCGCGCGCCGTCGAGCAGTTCCACCAGGCCGTCATCGGCCGCGAGCTCAGCCACGACGGCGACCCGATCCTCGCCCGCCACGTCCTGAACGCACGCCGCAAGCCGACCTCGTGGGGCGTGAGCATCCGCAAAGAACACCCAGCGAGCGACCGAAAAATCGACTGCGCAATCGCCTGCGTGCTCGCATGGGAATGCCGACTCGACGCGCTTGCCCAACCCTTCACTCAGCCGGCGACCTTCATTCCGAGACGTATCCGGTAGGAGGTGCGAAAGGGGATGCGCGCCGATCGTGCGTTCGAGCGCGACGATCGGCCGCATGGCATCGATCGATCTCGACGCGCTCTCGATTGACCCTGACGCGTGGGCCGACTTCCTCGACGGAATGCGGCCCGCTTGGCATCGCGACGCCGCGTGTCGCGAACACGTCGCCGAGGCAAACCTGTGGTTCCCCGAACGAGGTGAGCCGTCCGAGCCGGCGAAACGTATCTGCGCTGGTTGCCTCGTCCGCGTCGAGTGCGCGGCAGACGCACTCGATCAGTGCCAGTTCACGGTGGGCATTTGGGGCGGTCTGAGTGGCCGCCAGCGTCGTGAGCTCCATCACGCGGGCATTGACGGCGAGAAGCTACGGGGGATGCCCGTCGCGGCCGCCGAGCAACTCCTCTACGGCGACACGCGCGCGGCTTAGACGGCGTCCGTGGCCACCGGCCGGAACCGCTCGCCGAGGTCGTAGCCCGCCTGTGTCGCGATGATGAGCTGAGCGCCGTCGCCATCGACGAGACGGAACACGGCGACGGCTTCGACGTCGTCGTCGAGGTCGGCGAGCTCGCGAAGTTCGGCCTCGGCCTCCTCCACCCGACGCCCCGTGAGCGTGAACGACACGGGGAGTACCGCCCATCCCTCGAAGCTGACCAATTGATCCGTAGGGCTGTGGGCATAGAACGGATTCGCGAAGTTGAAGGAGTCGAGGTCAGGCCGTTTTCTCATCGTTAGTACCTCGTCGTGCTAGGTGGGGAAGCTGGGCGACGACGTCGTGCAGCTGTGCGTTCGGCCGAGAGCGCGCGTACACCGACGTCGAGGCGATCGAGCGATGCCCTAAGAGCCGTTGTGTGGCGATGACGTCGTACCCGCTGGCCTCGTACACCTGCGTCGCGAACCGATGCCGGAGCGAGTGTGCCGTGTCGGGGATGCCGATGCGGCGCAGGAACCGGTTCGCGATGTGACTCACCTCGTCGGCGCTGATCGGCCCGGGCGGCGGGTCAATGCGCGCGAACAGGTAGCCGGCGCCGAGATGCCGCTCGAGCGCGTCAGCGACGATCGGGACCACCGGAACCACTCGCGGATGGCCGCCCTTTCCGTCCCTGACCGTCAGCGTGCGGGCGTCGAGGTCGACGTCGTGCTCGTGCAGTTGCGCGATCTCCATGCACCGCAGCCCACACCAGCCGGCGAGAATCAGCCAGGCCCGGATCGGCTCGGGTGCCTCGTCTACCGCCTGGGCGAGACGCTCCTCACTGATCGGACGCGGCAAGCCGGGAATCTCGCGGGGAAGCACGAGCCGCCTGGCAGGGTTCGACGCGAGCGCGTCCTCGTACTCGACGAGCCACTTGTAGAAGCCATTCAAGTTGCGCACGACGCTGCGCCGGCCGGCGTTGCCGCGGGTGAAGTCGACGAACCGCTCGAGGAGCTCGGGCGTCACCTCAAGCAGACCGACGCCTTGCGCCTGGAGCCAGACCTCGAGGCGCGCCACCACCCGACGACGCACCACGATCGACGCCGGCCGCAACCCGCGTTTACGGAGGTGCGTGAGGTGCCGCTCGACGATCGGCGCCACCGGCCGACGTCGTGGGCCGCGCCGCACCGCGCGCGCCGCCAGTTGCCGGCGCGTCGCCTCAGTGACGAACAGCCAGCCATCGCCACGCGTGGCGACCTCGCCCGCCGCGAGCATCCGTCGCACCGTCTGACGCACGCTCGAATCCGACGCTCGCAGGTCGCGCGCGATCTCCGCGCGTGTCGCTTCCCGACCGTCCATGAGCAGGAAGTCGATGCGATACCGCAACGACGGCCCGCGCTGCTCCCGCGCGACCGTCACGACGCCGCCTCGTCGTCGATGCCGAGCTCAACGGCGAGCGGGTCGAGGAGCTCGTCGACCGCACGTTCCATGTTGCGCTCGTCGCGCCAGGCGACCGCGAACGTGAGGGCGGCCAGGTCGAAGACGTCGGCGCCGAAGATGTCTCTCGGGCCTACCTCAGAGGGTCGGCGGGCGTTCCAATGCCGGTCCGGGGCGTGCCTTGTAGGTTCCAACATTGTTGGCAACTTTCTGTAGAAGTTGTCGGCCACGGCCCGGGGCAGGTCACACTGCGCCCGGGCCACTTCGGTTGTCGAGCGCGAACGC
Organism: Actinomycetota bacterium; assembly: GCA_030774075.1. Taxonomy (GTDB): domain Bacteria; phylum Actinomycetota; class Acidimicrobiia; order IMCC26256; family PALSA-610; genus PALSA-610. The sequence goes on from JALYLU010000257.1 coordinate 5,625, forward strand.
TACGCCAGAAGTCACTCTCCGCGAAGGACTTTCTCCACGGACGCAACTGTGTCCTTGGGGCTGATCTTGTAGAAGACGCCCGCCAGCTTGCCCTTCTCGTCGATCACGAACGCGGAGCGCACGATGCCCATGAACTTACGCCCGTACAGCGACTTCTCGCCCCAGACGCCGAAGGCCTCGGCGACCGCATGGTCGGTGTCGGCGAGGAGCGGGAACCCGAGGCCGTACTTGTCGTCGAACTTCTTCTGCTTGTCGACCGGGTCGCGGCTGATCCCGAACACGACGGCATTCAGCTTCTTCAGATGCGGGAAGGCGTCGCGCAGGCTGCACGACTGTTGGGTGCAGCCGGGCGTGTCGGCCTTCGGGTAGAAGTACACGACGACCCGATGGCCCTTCGCGCCGGACAGCTTCACTGCCTTGCCGTTCTGGTCCTTCAGCGTGAACGCCGGAGCCTTGTCGCCGACGGCGAGTTTCGTCATCTGACCCTCCGAGATACCGATGCCGGGCGCCCGTAGCATGCCGCGCGTGCCGCGGTCTTCGCTCGTTCGGCTCGCGGCGCCGCCCGAAGTGGTAGGTGCGGCCGCGGTGGAACGACTCGGAGCGATACCGGCCGGCAACGGAACCTTCGAGATTCCGGCACCGCTCGACCGGCAACCATCGATCGCGGTCGCGCTCGACATGAC
>JALYLU010000257.1:6317-6678 GCA_030774075.1 Actinomycetota bacterium
CGATCACGTCGACCGGCGAGATCGATATCCCCTTCTTCGGGTGGTTCTTCCTGCCGCTCGTACGGATCGCGCACCGACGGGCGCGTTCGCACGCGGTCGAGACGCTCCGCGCCGCGCTCGACGACCGTGCGAGTCCGCCACCCCCGAAGACCGTCGTCGGCCTGCCACCCGTCGCGTTCAACCCCGAGCAGGCGACCTTCATCGCAACCGCTTCCGTAGCGGTCGCCGTTGTGACGTTCGCGGCCGCCCTGTTCGGTCAGCTGTCGGGCCCGATCAGCGACACGTTCGGCGCGTCCGACGCGACGATCGGCGTCGCGTTGGCGCTCACGCGCCTCGGCGCGCTGTTCGCGCTCTTCGCGAT
>JALYLU010000257.1:6688-7170 GCA_030774075.1 Actinomycetota bacterium
TCGCGATCGCGATCGCCGATCGCCGCGGGCGCCGAACATCGATCCTCATCGGTGTCGTCGGGTCGGCGGTGGTCTGCGCGCTGTCGGCGATCGCGCCGAACCTTGCCACCTTCACCGCCGCGCAGGTGCTCCAGCGCGGACTCGTCGGCACCACCGGAACGGTTGCGTTCCTCGCGGTCGTGGAGGAGGCGCCGGAGGGCGCACGTGCGTACGCGGCGTCGATGCTCGCGCTGGCGGGCGGCTTCGGGTTCTCGGTCGCGGTCGTGACCTTGCCGCTGGGCGACGCGGCCCCATGGGGGTGGCGGATCCCGTTCGCACTCGGCGGCGCGTCGATCCTCCTCGCACCCGCCGTCGCACGGCATCTCCGCGAGACGGCGCGCTACACCGCGCTCGTGGCCCGCACCGACGTCGTGCGCGGCCGCGCCCGGGACGTGTTCGAACGCCACCGGCGCCGCTTCGTGCTGCTCGCCGCCGTCGCCTTG
>JALYLU010000258.1 GCA_030774075.1 Actinomycetota bacterium
ACCACCCTTGCAATCGTCCTGGCGGTTGGCGGAACCACCGCGCTTGTCGTCGGTTACGCGAACCGCGCAACGCCGCCATCGCACCCGCCCGCGTCGGCCTCCGGCCGGATCACACCGAGCACCAAGTCGCCGTCACGCTCGACACCTCACTCGACACCGAGCTCGGTAGCTCCGACAAGGCCCACAACACCGTCCGCGGCAACGCGGTTCGCCCGGCTGCCGGTCGCGATCAGCATCCCGAGCATTGGCGTGCAGTCGCCGATCATTCCTCTCGGCCTTAACGCCGACGGCACCGTAGAAGTCCCAAGGAGCTTTCACGAAACCGGCTGGTACAAGTACGGAGTCGAGCCCGGCGAAAACGGACCGTCGGTGTACCTCGGCCACGTCGACTCGACATCGGGTCCCGGCATCTTCTACCGTCTCGGCGCGCTTCGCCCAGGTGACCACGTAGCCATCCAACGCGCCGACGGTCGGCAGGTCACGTTCGTGATCACCGGCGTACGCCAGTATCCAAAGACCGCGTTCCCGACACTCGAGGTGTACGGCGACACGCCGGTACCCACAATCCGTCTCGTGACATGCGGCGGCGCATTCGACTCCGCCACCCAGCACTACCTCTCAAACATTGTGGCGTTCGGTCAGCTCGCCTGACCGAGGGCGAACCGCAGCAACGCAGAATTGCCGGACAGAGTCGCTCCCGCTCGCGAACACGTGGTCGTCGGAAGCAACGCAGGTCTAGGCACACGCACCGCGCCTGATCGGCCACATGCCGGCGTAGTGACCTCACGAGCCCCGCGACAAGGAAGCACGCGTCGCGAGGATGCTTCAAGGCCGCGGTCAGGCCGCGCCAGATTCCCCGAGCACTTCGCTGTTCGCATCACGCGTGCGGTAGTCGGGCTGATGGACCTCCTCGGGAGGGGTCTGTCAGATGCCTTGTGTAAGCGGCCGTGATGCTCCTTCGTGGTCGGCGACGACCCGCCCGTCTTGGTGCGCGGTCGTGGGCATTCAGCACATGTGGTCTTCATGCTCGTTCGACCCGTAACCCCTGTGACGACGTAGACGCGTTCGGTGGACGGACAGCAGAGGATTCGGTGTCGACGTGGTCGTCCCGCGATCGCTGTCGTGACGCCCGGCTGCCCATCACTTTGCCCATCAAACCGCATGGCACGGCGTGTTCGTGATGGACGGCGTGGAAGGGATGGACGTGATGACCTGGCGTGATGTCACCGTGTGGACGGCGTCGACGGTTGTGGCCGGACTCATAATCCCTCGGTCGCTGGTTCGATCCCAGCCGGGCCCACGCGAATGACCTGATCACGGCCACAATCGACGGTCGAGGGCGTGGGTGTTGCCCATCGCTTTGCCCATCAAACGGCGTCGCATGTCGTGTGCGCGGTGGACGTCGTGGACGGAGTGGAAGTGGAACCGTGACGGGATGTCACTGCGTGGACTCGTGTGGACGGGGCGTACGGTTGTCGTGGGATCCGAGGGCCGCCGGTCGCGTGTTCGAACCGCTCACTTTTCACGCGCCGATTGATTGATCGCGGTTCCGCTCCAACACTCGAGGCGGCCGATCGGTGATCGTCGTTCACGGAGCGAACCAGCCTGTGGCCGACGGGATGCGCTCTTCGGGTCGGTCGCCGTGAGTGAGTCCACTTGCTTCAGCGTGTCTTATGGCGCGTCCCATAACAATAACGGCACATCGGTGATACCCCATCGGCGCCACCGGCGTCGTCGTCGGCCAACGCCCGACACGCCGGCTGACGCCCACCGAAGCGTTGCAAGTCGCGCTTGAGCGGCTGCGCTTCGGTGTCGGTCGCGTCGATCATCGCGTAGCCGACCCGGATCCGCTGCCGGCCCGCTGGGGACAGCTGCACCTGTGGGTGCCGGAAACTCGTCCGGCACAGTGACCTGCGGTTTCGCGCTGGTGTGAGCGGCGCGGTTCGGACGCTGCGAGGATCGGCGCGTGGCCCGTTTCTACCGTCTTGTCCGGCTCGTGATCGAGCTGGCGGTGCTACGCGCCCGCCGGGATCGTTCCAAAGATGTCGAGATCCTGGTGCTACGCCACCAACTTCAAGTGTTGCAGCGCCAACACGCGCATCCGCGCTTCGAACCCGACGACCGCGCGATCCTCACCGCACTCGCGCGTGCGGTCGGCCGTGGCCGCTGGTCGATCTTCATGGTCAAGCCCGCCACGATCTTGCGTTGGCATCGACGACTCGTCGCCAACCACTGGACCTACCCGCACCGGCCCGGTCGACCTTCCACGACGGTCGAAACCCGCCGCACGATTCTGCGTCTTGCGCGGGAGAACCGACGTGGGGATACCGGCGAATCCACGGCGAACTCGCCCACGACGTCACGATCAGGTTCGTAGCAGCCGGTTCAACCATTAGCCAAGCAGCCTTCAGCGCGACAGACACCGGCCTCGGCAGCCCAATCCCCTGACGCCACTTCGCGCAATTCTCGCAATCGCAACAGTTGGTGGTCGCCCAGCGAGACGACGCGCCGCGCACTGGCGCACGTACACGTCGAGTGCCGTTCACGTTCGTCTCGTTCGACGTGCTCGCGTTCGATGGCGAACCGGTCATCTGTCAGCCATATGTCGAACGGCGCGCGCTCCTCGAACCTCTCGGGTTCAGCGGTCCCGTCTGGTGCACGACACGACAACTCCATGGCCCACGTCATCGACATGTTTTCACGCTCCGAGTGCGTACGACACTTCAAGGGATGTTGTGAGAGGGAGCGACGCCGCGTGCGCAAACGTCAGACAGTTCGTTCGGACACGAACTGGAGCGCTGCGTACGGCCGCTGTCCCTGAGTCGGATTCGTCGTTAGGCTTCGCTCGCGCGGAGTTGCTGGGGGGACGTGATGGCGCGGGAAACGGTATCCAGGCATGGGCTGGTCACGTTCGGGCCCGTCCTCGTCGCGGTGATGGCGGCGCTGCTGATTGGTGTACCCAAGGCCTCCGCCGATCCGCCGCTCACCCAGATCAGCTCCGACCCATTCACGAACGTCGGAAGCCAGCACGCGACCGAAGTCGAGCCTGACACGTTTGCGTTCGGCAACACCGTGGTGGCTGCCTTCCAGACCGGACGCGTCTTCACGGGCGGAAGTGCTGACATCGGCTTCGCTGTTTCGCACAACGGTGGCCGAACGTGGCCGGTGCGAGGCTTCTTGCCGTCGTTGACCGTCAATGCGACTCCTCCCGGACCGTTCGCCGCAGCGTCCGATCCGAGTGTCGCGTACGACGCCGCGCACCGTAAGTGGCTCATCAGCTCACTCGTCATTGGTCCAGAAGGTGTGGGCATCGCAACGAGCGCATCGAGCGACGATGGCGATCACTGGGATGCACCGGTCGCCATGCCCTCCTCGGGATTCACGAACTGGGACAAGAACTGGATCGCCTGCGACAACTCGACACGAAGCCCGTTCTACGGCCAGTGCTACACGACATGGGACGACTTCGGAAACATCAACCTGCTGCTCTCCGCCACATCCGTCGATGGCGGAGCGACGTGGTCGCCAGCGATGCCCACCGCGAATCACGCGATCGGCATCGGCGGTCAGCCCATGGTGCAACCCGACGGCACGGTCGTGGTTCCCGTTGACGATGCATTCGAGTCCACTGTGCTCGCATATCGCTCGACCGACGGCGGAGCGAGCTGGGGACCAACCGTCACGGTCGCGCCGATCACAACGCACTTCGAGGCGGGCGGACTACGCTCATCGCCTCTTCCGTCTGCCGGACGCGACGCCGCGGGCAACATCTACGTCGTGTGGCAAGACTGTCGGTTCCGTCCGGGCTGCGACGCGAACGACCTCGTGTTGAGTACATCGAGCGATGGCGTGTCGTGGACCGATCCACAGCGCATCCCCATCGATCCCGTCACCAGCGCGGTCGATCACTTCATTCCCGGATTGGGTGTCGACCCCGACACTTCCGGCGGCCGCGCGCACCTCGCGCTCTCGTATTACTTCTACCCCGACACGGCGTGCACACCTGAGAGCTGCGAGCTTGATGTCGGCTTCGTCACCTCTGCAGATGGCGGCGCGACATGGAGTTCACCGTCACGCCTCAACCCATCACCGATCTCGCTCGCATGGTTGCCATCGACGACGCAGGGACAAATGGTCGGCGATTACATGTCCACGTCGTTCGTCAACTCCGGGCCCATCGCCGTGTTCGCCCTCGCGTCCGCGCCGGACGCGACCCTCCACGAGTCGATGTATGCGGCGGTACTCAAAGTGCAACACGGAGCCTCGGTCGCGAATGAGCGACCTGCGAATCGGCTCACCAAAGCGCGCACGAATCGCGTGATCGCTCGGTAGACAGATCCGAACCCACCCGCACCGCAGTAGCTCGCCACCTGTGGGTGCCGGAAACGCGTTCGGGTGGTCGGCAACGTCGTCGATGTGGACGTCGGCGTGTGTGTGTGGGTGCGCGAGCCGATCGGTGCCGTCGTGGCCGACGCCTGTGGGTGCCGAAAAACTCGTCCGGCGCGGTGACCTGGGGTTTTGCGCTGGCGTGATCGCCGCGGTTCGTACGCTGCGAGGATCGGTGCGTGGCCCGTTTCTACCGTCTGGTCCGGCTCGTGATCGACCTGTTGGTGCTGCGCGGCCGCAGGGATCGTTCCAAAGATGTCGAGATCCTTGTGTTGCGCCACCAAGTCGCTGTGCTGCGACGCCAGATCGCCCGGCCGCGTTTCGCACCCGACCGCGCCATCTTGACCGCGCTCGCGGGCGTGCTCGGCCGTGACCGCTGGTGCATCTTCATGGTGAAGCCCGACACGCTGTTGCGTTGGCATCGACGACTCGTCGCGAACCACTGGACCTACCCGCACCGGCCCGGCAGGCCGTCGACCATCGCCGAAACGCGTCGCCTGATCCTCCGTTTCGCTCGGGAGAATCCCACGTGGGGATACCGGCGCATACACGGCGAACTCGCCCAGCTTGGCATCACCATCGCCGCATCGACGATCTGGACGATCCTCAAGAACGCGGGCATCCACCCTGCACCAGGCCGCACGTCGGAGTCCTGGACCACATTCCTGCGCAGCCAAGCAGCCGGGATTGTGGCGTGCGACTTCTTTTGTGTCGACACCGTCCTGTTCCGTCGCTACTACGTGCTGTTCTTCATCGAACTCGGAACGCGCCGCGTGCACGTCGCCGGCATGACGACGAACCCGACCGGCGCCTGGACGACCCAAGCCGCCCGCAATCTCATGATGCGTTACGACCGCACGATCCAGTTCTTGATCCGCGACGGCGCCGGCCAGTTCGTCGGCGCGTTCGATGAGGTCTTCCGAAGTGACGGCGCGACGATCATCCGCACCCCGCCGTACACGCCGGTCGCGAACGCGTACGCGGAACGTTGGGTCGGCACGGTGCGCCGCGAACTGTGCGATCGTACCCTGATCTGGAACCGCCGACAGCTGGAACAGCTCCTGGGCGAGTATGTCGAGCACTACAATACGCAACGGCCCCACCGCGGGCTCGGTCAACGCGCACCAAACAATCCGGAAACCGTCGACTATCGGCCTGGCCGACCGATCCGACGACACCACACCTGCAACGGACTCATCAACGAGTACCGCCAAGCAGCTTGAACCACCCCACAACGGCCAACCGATAACGAACGCGTCAGCCGCGGCGCGCCTACTTCCCCACCACACGACCCGACGCCAACATCGACGACGTTCACCGAACATCCGAACGCATTTCCGGCACCCACAGGTGGCGGTATGTGTATCGGGCGGTCGACCAGTACGGCCAGATCATCGATGTCTACATGTCAGCACGGCGGGACACGCACGCCGCGCGGCGGTTCTTCGTTACTGCGCTCGGCGCTGACGGCGAGCCCACCGAGGTCGTGACAGACCGGGCCTGGCCGTTAGGGGCTGTGATCGATGAGCTGATCCCGGCCGCGTTCCACAACACCGAGCAGTACGCGAACAATCGGATCGAAGTCGACCATGGCCGGCTGAAAGCGCGCCTCAGACCGATGCGCGGACTCAAGCGCGACGACTCGGCGCGAGTGATCGTGCGCGGCCACGCTCTGATGCAGAACATTCGGCGCGGCCACTACGAACTCGGGGTTGATGCGCGCTCCCATCGGTGCGTCGCGCGCGCGCTCGGGAGCTCGCCCGAACGATCTGATTGGACCCGGGACAGCGAGTTCGGATCCGGCGCGGCACACTCCGACTCAACGCAACAGAGCCGCTCTGGCGCTGTTATACGAGCCCCGGATCGGCAACAAGGCACTACCGTCCGGAGCCGAGCGGCACCGTGGTCGTGACCGCCCACATTCCCGTGTCCGACTGTTCCTCAACGGCGATCGACGTGACCGAGATGGAGATCGGCAAGATCGCCTCGAAGGTCTCGGCGACCGTCAACCGAACCGACTCGGCCTGATCTGGTTCGCATTTCGCGAGCGTGCAGTGCGGCACGGGACCCGTCCCGGCGAACTCGCCACCGTACGGCGCGGCATCGGGGAACACCTCGGCGATTGCGCCGATCAACCAACGTACCGGCGCTTCCGGTTCGACGGTGGCGTACACGACACCTTTGGGGAACGCAGCGACTCGACGCAACGTCAGAGTGAACGGCACGAATTGCTCGGCCACTGCTCGCAGCGCGTCGATACTCATGCTTTCGACAGGCGCGGGCCGCCACGGATACAACAAGGTGACGTGTGGAGGCACACCGACCGTGGCCATCTGCTGCCAGTAGGGCAACGTCGCGAGCGCCGGATGGTCGATGACGATCTCGATGGCCGAATCCCGAGACATTCGGCACCCATCTTGTCTCGTCACCGTCCGAGACGCGCGCGGGAACCCCAATCGCGCAAAGACGAAAGGCTGGTGCGGCATTCACCTCAGTCAGTCACTTGAAGAGGTGACTCGTACGCATAAAACCCGCGAGCAGTCCGAAGAAGACGCCCGCGAGGACCCCGATCCCGACAGCCATGCTGATCCAAGCATTCCAATCCGGTTGCTGGTTGCGGACTGCGAGCGAGACGAGACCGACGACAACCCCGATCGCGAGCGGCACCGACACCGCGACCGACTTGATGATGGTCGCCCGCATCTTGTCGAGGTTGTCCGTAGGTCCGTGGAACTTGAGGGGTGGTCCTCCGCTCCGGGTGCTGCTGTGAGG
>JALYLU010000259.1 GCA_030774075.1 Actinomycetota bacterium
GCCCGCGACCACGACGATCCGGGCACTCACCTCGTGCGCGTCGCCGTCGAGATCGAGGTAGCGCACACCGCGCGCCTGCTTGCCCGCCGGGTCGAGCAACACGCGCTCGACGTAGGAGTCCGCGCGGATCTCGCACCGTCCGCTGCGCAGTGCGTTGCGCAGCGGTGCGATCGGATCGCCCTTGGCCTCGATCGGACATCCGTAGTACGCGCAGAAGCCGCAGTTGTTGCACGCGGGCCGGCCGTCGTAGGGAACGGAGTTCACGCCGGTCGGGGCGCGGTACGGGTGGTAGCCGAGGCGCGTCGCGGCTTCGGTGGTCAGCGCGGCGCCGAACATGTCGGCGCCGGGCGGCATTGGATACGGCCCACTGCGCCATTCGGCGAACGGGTTCGCGCCCGCGTCGCCCGCGACGCCGACGAGCCGTTCGGCCTGCGCGTAATACGGCTCCATCTCGTCGTAGTCGACAGGCCAATCGACGATGTCGGCACCCTCGATCGGACCAAGCGAGGTGAACGGCTTGAAGTCGACCGCTCGCAAACGGGGGAGCTTGCCGTCGGCGTGGAACCCACCTCCGCCCACGGTCGACGGAAGGTTGTTCACTTCGCCCGCGAACAGGCGATCGCCGTCGTGCTCGTCGCGCCGGTAGGTACGCGGCTCGAGGAACGGATCGGGGCCGAGGAAGTAGCGGCGGAGCGACTTGATCTCGTCGTTCGAGACGTGACCCAGCCCGTCGAAGGGGGCGTCCAGCGAGAGGAGATGATTGCGACCCTTCTCGAGCACGATCACCGACCAGCCCGCGCCTGTCAGCACGTCGGCCGCGGTCGCTCCCGCCGGTCCGGTCCCGACGACGACCGCGTCGCAATCGTGTGGCTCAGGCACGCCCGCTCACCTCGTCGTCGGTGTAGCCGCGGGGTTGCACGTCGCCTTCGAACCCGATGGCGCGCCAGCCCGCGAGGTCGCGATTTCCGCCGTACTCGGGCGGGCCGTACGCGCCCTCGCACGCGTGGACGTACAGCACACTGCGTAGCTCGCGTTGCGCGTGCAGGCGCCGATCCTGCTCGTCGCCGTCGACCCCGGAGAAGTCGGCGCCGAGCGCGGCGATGCCGTCGCGGTAGATCTCCTGCCACCCGCGCATGGGACCGTTGAACTCTCGTTCCGGCATCCCACGTGAACCTTCGATACGCGTTCGCCACGCAAGTTCCTCGTGCGGCGAGAGCGGGATGAACCGCGCGAACGAGGCCTCGCCCCCGAAGCGGCCGCTGAACGGTCCGCCCGCGAAGATCAGCGGCGGATCGAACGTGAACGCGCTGAGCAGGTTGTCGACGTAATCGGCGACGCCGAGCGCCGCCCCGCCGGGATGCGCATCGAGCGGTGGTAGGAGTCGATCGGCCGCGGCCGACACCACGCCGTATTCGTGATCGGTCAGAAAGCGCGGCACTACGGACGCGAGCGGTCTTCGGGCACGATCTTGCGGAGGATCTTGGCCAGCGTCTCGAGATCGCGAAGGCTCAACGCGCGCAGGTTGTCGGGCGCCTCGTACATGCGAGCTTCGACCTGGCTGCGTATCTTCGCGCCCTTGCGGGTAAGAGCCACGGTGCGAATGCGCCGATCACCCGGGTGGGCGCGTCGTTCGGCAAGGCCGTGCTCCTCGAGCCGGTCGACGAGCCAGGTCACGTTCGAGGCGTCACACTTCCAGGCGCCCGCGAGCGAGCTCATCGACTGCGGTTCATCGGGGTCGAGCTGGAGGAGCGCGTGCATCGCACCGGGATTGAGCCCGAACGAGGCCGCGAGGGCGGGGAACGCCTCCTTGCGCACCATCAGCAGTGCCGTGACCAGGCGCCACACGGTATCGGCGGGGTCGTGGATCGGGACCGGCTCGGTGGTCACTTCCGGATCGTACGGTTGTTCACGCGATGTTTCAAGTACCTCGAAGGTTGATGGCATAGATACTTGACATCATTCAAGCAAATGTGAGAGGCTCGAACCCATGACGAATGCCATCATCGTCGAAGATCTGCGAAAGCGCTTCGGTTCGGTTGTCGCCCTCGACGGCGTCGATTTCGCAGTACCGACCGGTACCGTCCTCGGGCTCCTCGGTCCGAACGGCGCGGGCAAGACCACATCCGTGCGCGTCCTCACCACGATCCTGCGGCCCGATGCCGGTCGCGCGGAGGTGCTCGGGCTCGACGTCACCCGCAACGCGCAAGCTGTGCGCGAGCGCATCGGTCTCGCGGGGCAGTACGCCGCGGTCGACGAGAACCTCACCGGTCACGAGAACCTACGCATGGTGGGCCGGCTGTCGCACCTGTCGAAGTCGGTGGTCCTCGCTCGAGCAGGTGAGCTGCTCGAGCGGTTCGCGCTGGCCGAGGCCGCCGATCGCCCCGTGCGCACGTACTCGGGGGGTATGCGGCGTCGCCTCGACCTCGCGGCCGCACTCGTACACCGTCCGCCGGTTCTCTTTCTCGACGAGCCGACCACCGGTCTCGACCCGAGCGGTCGCCAAGACCTCTGGGGCGTGATCGAGGGCCTCGTGCGTGAGGGAACGACGTTGCTCCTCACGACGCAGTATCTCGAAGAGGCGGATCGTCTGGCGGACAACATCGTGGTGATAGATCACGGTCGCGTGATCGCGGAGGGCACGTCTTCGCAGCTGAAAGCGAAGTTGGGTGCGACGATCGTGGAGGTGGGCTTTGCCGATCCGGCGATCGCGCAGCGCGCGCAGGCCGAGCTCGCGCGCATCGGCTTGTGCGACGTCGGCGCCGCTTCGACGATCGTGGAGCTCAAGGTCGACGATGGGGCGCGGGTCGTGCTCGACGTCGTGCGGACCCTCGATCACGCGCACCTCGAGCCGGTCACCCTTACGGTGCGGGAGCCGACGCTGGACGATGTCTTCCTCACGCTCACCGGCCACAAGGCCGAGGAGCCCGTTGCCGAGGACGCGCCGGTCGAGACCGGGCGCCGGCGGACCCGAGGTGCAGCATGACCGCGATCGCCCTTCCGACCACGATCGAGCGGCCGAAGCACGGCGCGTTCAGTTGGGCGGTGCAGGACGCGTTGACGGTCACCTGGCGCAACCTGGTCGCGATGAAGCGCACACCGCAGGTCTTGGTGTTCTCGACGATCCAGCCGATCATCTTCGTGCTGATGTTCCGGTACGTCTTCGGCGGCGCGATCCGGATCCCGGGCGTGACCCACTACGTCGACTATCTGATGCCCGGCGTGTTCGCACAGACCGTCGTGTTCGGATCCATCCAGACCGGCGTCGGATTGGCCGAGGACCTGCACAAAGGCCTCATCGAGCGATTTCAGTCGCTTCCGATGGCGCGCTCCGCGGTGCTCGCCGGACGCACGCTCGCCGATCTCGTCCGCAACGTGTTCGTCGTGGCTCTGATGGTCGGGGTCGGCTTCATCGTCGGGTGGCGCATTCACACGAGCGTGTTCGGCCTGCTCGCCGGCATTGCGCTGATGTTGCTGTTCGCGCATTCCCTGTCGTGGGTCTTCGCCCTCGTCGGTTTGTCTGCGGCCAACGCGGAAGCCGCCCAGGCTGCCTCGTTCCCGATCCTCGCGCCCCTCGTGTTCGCTTCGACGGCGTTCGTATCGGCAGGCTCGATGCCCGCGCCGCTCGAGTGGTTCGCGAACCACCAGCCGGTGTCGATCGTGATCGACGCGGTACGGGCCGTCACCTACGGCGGGCAGTTCGCGTCGACGAGCAAAGTATTCGCCGCGATCGCGTGGAGCCTCGCCATCATCGTGGTCGCCGCGCCGCTCGCAGTGCGGATGTACCGTCGGAAGGTCTGAGTTCTCGGTACAGCGACGGGGTGCCACGCCGAGTCGCGGCCTGGCAATCCTGCAGAGCCTGGGGGTTCACGTCGGCCCGCCGCCTTCGGCGACGAGATCGGCAGTTATCGACGGATGGGAGTCCTCATCCGTCGAGTGGAGGACCCACTGCGATTCCTCGCCGCGCCGCGCGTCGTTACCGACGACGTCGAAGGCGACCATGCGCGAGAGACGTTGGGCGAACCCCTTCGCTGCTGCCATCGGATCTGGATCGACTGCGTCGCGCAACACCCACTCCGACGCCGACCAGTTATGTGTGCGCAATGACCGCGGCTCGCGCCGCGCGTGGATGACGCCGTCGATGCCGATGACCGCTTGTATCTCGGAACCGCCGATGGTCCCGTCGTATTCGAGGATCCAGCCGCGGACATGGTGGAGACCGATCTCGTGCCGACCAGAGCCGGGATTACCCGCTGCGGCCATCGACGCGACGAACTCGCGCAGGCAGTCGTCGGCGAGCTGGGCTGCTTCATCACGCGACACGATCGTGACCCTAGATCGAACGCGCAAGGCAGCTCCCGAACGGTAGTTGTTCCGCTGCCGCGGCTCGCTGGGACCTCACCCCGTGTTGCAACGTGACGTCGAAGCAGCCGCGATCGCTTCCCGCGGACGCGACCGTCACGCGCCTCGCTGGATCAGTCGTCGGCGAGCATGGTGTAGATCTCCTTGCGTGCCCGCTTGAGGATCTCGAGCATGCGCTCGACCTGTTCCTGATTGCCCGACTGCTTGACCTGCGTCGCCGCGACGACGAGTTGGCGCACCGCGTTACGGAAATCGCCGACAGCGCCATCACTTCGCCCGGCAATCTCCCAGGGAGTACCGCCCGCGGCCTCGATCCGCTGCGCCGCTTCTTGGCGACCGGGTTCGGTGATCTCGAACACGCGCTTGCCGTCGCGTTCGACCGACCGCACGAGCCCTTCGTCCTCGAGCAACTGCAGCGTCGGGTACACAGAACCCGGGCTCGGGCGCCAGGCTCCGTCGGTCTTTTCTTCGAGGCGCTGGATCACGTCATAACCGTGGCCGGGTTCCTCGGCGAGGATCGCCAAGACGGCGGTACGGATGTCGCCCCGCTGCATGCGCCCGCCGCGACGGCGACCTTCCCAGCCTTCGGCATGGCGATGACCACGGTGGCCTCGGCCTTGTTCACGAAAATCTCGCATGGCTTTGCTCCTTCGACGGCGGACACACCTACGACGGCGCTCGCCGATACGTTTTGACTTATCACGATATATCGTAACCGATCGGGACGCGCGGTGCAAGCGCCCGCGAGGACGTCGAATTCCTGTCGCGAATCTCGTCAGCCGTGCCCGGGAGTCACACAGATTGACATCCCGGGATCGTTGTGGCGACGCCGAACGATGGCAGTTATGGCTCTCCGTCAACCGTTCAGGTGATGCCTTCCACGATATACATGCGAGCCCGGGCAGCACCCTCGCGGATCGTGCGGATCTCGGTGTAGTCGTCGCTTCGATACCAATCGATCGCCGCTTGTCGGGTCGGAAACTCCAACACGACTGTTCGACCTGCCGGTGCTTCGCCTTCGAGTACCTCGACGTCACCACCGCGCACGAGGTACTTGCCTCCAGCCGCGAGAATGCTTGCCGCACCCTTGGTCTTGTACTCCTCGTAGCGGACAGGGTCGAGGACCTCGCCTTGATAGATGACGTAAGCCGCCAACGATGCCTCCAAGGTCGATGCCGTCACGCGCGGAGGGGCCACTCATCTTGCCCGCTCGGGGGCGCTTCGGTCGAGCGCCGATGTTATGCATTCATCACGGCGTCCGACCCCGGCGCGAAGCGTGGTCTTGGCGCGAAGCTGGACCGACAGTTGTGTAACACGAAAGCTACAACGGCGTCCGGGGATTCGCGGCGTGCTGGTACTGGCGGGCGTGGCGTGCTCGTGCGGTGGAACTGGGTTCGGAGGCCGCTCTGCGCGATCGGTGACGACGGCGTCGTCGCGCCCGGCCGGACATTCGACGACGACCGCGGGGTCCGAAGTCGGCGACGAGCGCGCTCACGTTCTGTCGTGATTGCACGACACGGTGGCCGGTTCATCAAGATTCCCGCGGCCTCTTCATGGTTTGATTCACAAGTCGCGATGATCAACGGGCAGGTGTACACGGCCTATGTCGACGGTCACCTGATCGAGACCGAACCGAGTGGTGCGGTGGTACGCAAGCGCGCAGTGTCCGGTATCGACTGGCTCACCGTTGCGGAGGGGAGACTGTTCGCTTCCGGTGCCTCCATGACCTCAACGACTGGGCCGTTCGTCGAACGGATCGACCCGATGACACTGCGAACGCTGTGGCGCGCCCAATGGCCGGACGTGCCAACCAACGATGCGTCCTACCACGGCGTCACCGCGCCGATCGTGAGCGCCAGCCGCGACGTGTTGTGGGTGGGTGTCGGAACGGTCCTGGAACAGGGACAGCCGCCACGGGCCGACTCACCACCAGCGTCACCGCCAGCGCATAAGGTGCGGAACCCGCGGTCGCGCCCGACGACCGAGCCTGGCGGCTCTTCGCCTAGCGTCGCCCGGTGAGCAACGCGCCGGGGGTGCTCGATCAACCATCCGCAAGTCGCGAGGCGCAGTCCGAGCGATGAACATCGCGACCGCGTCTTGGCGCCGCCGATTCGAGGGCTACCTCTTGCTTGGCTCGGCCGTTCTGATCATCGTCGGATCCTTCTTACCATGGGCCAAAGCCACTGTCGTATTACTCGGCACGTTTACGGAGTCAGGATTCCAAGGTGGCGACGGTTGGGTCGCTATCGGCATCGCGGCACCACTCGCTTACCTGGGTATGCGCGCCGTCGGGGCCCCTCAACCTCTCCGTGTGGGAGTACTCGCGCTCGTCCTGGCCGCAGCCCTATCGGCGTTCGTCGTGTACGAAACCGCGGAGGTTTCGAACAAGCTGAGCAAGGTGAACGATGTGGCTCTCGGACTCGCTCATGCAACCGTCGGCATAGGACTTTGGGTCATGTACGCCGCAGCCGCTTTCGCCCTCATCGGCAGCACAGGGACCATCGTCAAACGGCAGCGTGACTGATCAGCGGCAGACGGTCGCCATCCGCCGCACCCCAACCCACCGAAAGCCACGCCTACCTCGCCGATCCCAACGCCGGCCGACACACCTGCCCGAACTGGCCCGTCGGGCCATAGACACACCTGGCCCATAACGCGCCCCAGAACGACGCGCCGCGTCCGTATAACGCCGGGACCGGGGCGATCGCGAGCGTGGCTCGCGGTTCGGAACTGATG
>JALYLU010000260.1:0-5759 GCA_030774075.1 Actinomycetota bacterium
GCGGACTTCGACGCGCGCGCTGTGCGCCGGCGCGCCGGGAACGCCCGCGAGATCGAGGTCGGGCACTTCCAGGCGCGCCTTCAGCTCGATGAGCAAACGCTGCGCGGTGCGTTTCCCGACGCCGGGCACCATCACGAGACCGTCGAGGTCGTCCTCGGTGAGACAGCGCCGAAGACTCGTCGGCGTATGCACCGAGAGAATGGCGAGCGCGAGCTTCGGGCCGACGCCGTTCGCGCCGATGAGCGCGTCGAAGGTTTCGCGTTCGTCGCGCGACGGAAATCCGTAGAGCACGATCGCGTCGTCGCGCACGTACGTGTGCGTGAACAAGAACGTGTTCGCCCCGACCTCGAGGGAAGGGATTGCGCTCAACGGCACCAGGACGCGATAGCCGACTCCCCCGACCTCGAGGAGCACCTCTCCGGTCGTGGTCCGGCCGATCACCGTGCCTCGTAGCGACCCGATCACTTGGCGGCCTCCACTCGGGACGCGAGGCGCATCTTCCCCATGTGACAGCACGCGAGCGCGAGCGCGTCGGCCGCGTCGGCCGGCTTGGGGACCTCGTGCAGTGCAAGCAACCGTGTCACCATCGCTTGCACCGCGGCCTTGTCGGCGCGACCGTCACCCGTGATCGCGAGCTTGACCTCGTTCGGACTGTAGAGCGCGACCGGTATCCCGGCCCTCGCGGCCACGACGAGCGCGAGCCCGCTCGCCTGCCCGACCGACATCGCGGTGCGAACGTTGGCCTGGAACAGAACCCGCTCGACGGCCAGCGCCGAGGGGCGGAGCTGGGCAACCAGCGCGCCGAGCTCGTCGGCGAGGGCGAGGAGCCGCTCGGGCAACGGGTCGGCCGCAGAGGTCCTGATCACGCCGCATGCCGTCGCGCGTAATCGCCCGTGATCGCGCACGACCGCGCCGTAGCCGCAGCGCGAGACACCGGGATCGATGCCCAAGACGGGCCCGGCAGGATCGAACACAGGTTCGATCCTATGAGGGTCTAGCGAAACCATGTTGGATGGTCTGGGGCGGGTTGTTAGGGGGTGGGGGTAGGGCGGGTACCTCGCTTGACGGGAGTTCTTACCCCACGCGTCGGGGCGCGTCGTGAGCGGGCTACACGAAGAAGGCGGCGAACGACTCGACAATCGACTGCGTGCCTTCATGCAGTCGCCTTCATGCAGTCGATGGAGCAGTTCCGCGAGCGTCAGCAGTTGCGGCAACGCTTCTCGTCGAGACCATTTTACGGGGAGGGTGAGACACCCAACCGAGCCATGACACCTCGTTGCCCTCGACCGCACGACCTGAGAGGCTCCTCTCAGCTGCGGCATCTGGCCGCGGGGAGGACGTCCGAGATGCGGCTTCGGAAGAATCAGTCAGACGCCATCGACGGAACTGCGGGGGAGGCAGGTGCCGCCAAGCGGCGTCGGCGTGAGGGCAGGGGTTGGGGGCCATTCAGCGGCGGCCAACTGACAATCATCATCGTCACGTTCGCTCTGCTGTTGCTGTTCCCGATCGGCGCGTGGGCGCTGACGTTCTCGAACGTCGCGATCACCGACCCTGGCGGCGTGAATCAGGCGAAAGTCAATGCCTTCGGGCAGCTCTCGGTCACTGCCGCCGGCTCGGTGACGGCGACCCAAACCCCACCAAACGCCAGCTGGACTGAGACCTTCACCGGGTTTGAAACCGCCGGCATCTGTTCCACGGTGTCGTCACCGGTCCCGGCCGGCAAAGCACTGGTGGTGACCTCGATCACCGTGTACGTCGAATCCGTGACGGCGGCTACGGCTACCGTCAGCGTGCACGCGGCAACGCCTGGTTCGCCGTGTACCAGCCGCCTCAGCGCCGATTACGTCGGCGCAATCGCGAGAGGTGAGAGCAAGGTCATACCCTTCACGTCGGGATTCCCCGTGAAGCCCGGACGCGTCATCGGTTTGACCATCGGCAGCACCTCGGGCAATGCCGTTGCTCTCGTCACCACGCACGGATATCTGGTGTCATCGACCCTTTGCACCGTGACCGGTCCACCAGCCGGCTGCCACTAAACAGACACACCACGACAGGTTCTCGTTCGGGGGTCGGCTTCGGTCGGCCCCCGAAAACATGACTACCCGACTCGACCGGAAAGTCTGACTGTCGATGGCTCCGAGTTTCGCTAGCCGTTTCGCTAGACCCTCCAATGGGCTCGCGCGCGCCACCGCGAGGATCCCGCGTGCGCGCGTTGCTCGTGGGCTCAGGGGCTCGGGGGCTCAGGACCGGCGGCGCATGATGCGCCACAGGATGAAGAGGACGAGCGCGCCGATGCCGATCGGTACCAGGCGCTTCGTGACCGGTGCGCCCGCCACGCTGAGCAGGTCGACGGGCTCGACCTCCGGTGAGTCGATGCGGCGTGGCCCGCTCGCCGCCGGCGCGACGACTGCGGGCGGGACTGCCTGAGACCCGAGGCTCTCGAATGCCTGCTCGTACGGGCCGCCCGAGTGCGAGGTATCGCCTCCGCCCGCCACGCTCAAGACGTCGCGCTCGACGTTCTCGACGAACTGTCCCATCAACTTCGACGAGACGTCGGCGAGCACGCCGCGACCGAACTGCGCGACCTTGCCGGTGATCGCAAGGTCGGTCGCCACGTCGACCTTCGTGCCGACGCCCTCGGGCGTCATCGTGACGACGATGGTCGCCTTGGCGTTTCCCTGCCCACGCGTCTCTCGCCCCGAAGCGTCGATGACGATCCGCCGGTTCGCCTCGTCGACTTCGGCCAGACGGGCCGTGCCCTTGTACTGCGCGGTGATCGGGCCGACCTTCACCTTCACGATCCCGCGGTACTCGTCGCCGTCGACCTCTTGCAGCTGCGCCCCGGGCATACAGGGCGCGATGCCTTCGATGTCGAGCATCACTTTCCACGTCGCATCGATCGGTGTGCTCACTCGGAAGCTGTCGGTGATGTCCATCGTGACTCCAACTCCGCGAGGTCTTCGGGGGTATCGACGTCGGCGGCTGCGCCCGTGTCACCGCACGGTACCGCGATGGCAGGGTGCCGGCGGAAGAGCACCCGCGCCCCCTCGTCACCGTCGAGCTCCAACGCCTCCGACCAGTAGCTGCGGGCGATCAGCACCGGATTGCCCCGCACCCCGTCGTAGCTCGCGAACGCCAGCGACGCGCCGTCGGCGTGGGCGCGCGCAACCCGCCGGTATGCCTCCGCGCCGACGAGGGGCTGGTCGGCGAGACCGACGACGACGGCGGGTGCGGCCGAGTCGGGCTCCAACCGGCGCAGCGCGCACTGCAGGCTCGACGCGATGCCACGCTCGGGTGCGTCGTTGCGCACGATCTCGATCCCGTCGCCTGCCGCCCCGGCGACTCGCTCGTCCGACACGACGAGCAGCACCGGCGAACATCCGCTCTCGCGTGCCGAATCGAGCGCGTACGCGAGGAGCGGCTTCCCGCGCAGCCGCGTCAAGACCTTGGGTGCGTCGCCGCCGAAGCGAACGCCGCGTCCCGCCGCGAGCACGGCCGCGGGAAGCGCGGTGCTCAGATCGCCTCGAGCGCGCGCCGGACGAGCACCTGCGCGAGATGCGTACGGTATTCGGGTGACGCGTTGAGGTCTGCCGGCGGTTCGGTGCCGACGGCGGCTTCGCGCGCCGCGTCGGCGGCGGAGGCGCCTTGCGTGAGCGCGGTCTCGACCGCCCGGGCACGCAGCGGGGTCGCGCCCATATTGACGAGAGCGACGTGCGTGCCGCCGTTCACGCGCGCGGCGACGGCACCGACGATCGCCCAATCCTGGGCCCGCCGGTTGAACTTCTCGTACGCGAACCCGGACGCTCCGCTCTTGCGGACCTGGATCTCGGTGAGCAGCTCGTCCGGAGCGAGGGCGGTCTCGAGAAATCCCTCGAAGAAGTCGTTCGCCGCGACCGGGCGCGGCCCGCCCGGGCCCTGCACCACGAAGGTCGCGTCGAGCGCCAGCAGCGCGGCGGGCAGGTCACTTGCCGGGTCGCCGTGCGCGACCGAACCGCCGATCGTTCCGCGGTGCCGCACTTGATTGTCACCGACCTGGGCAGCGACCGCGCGCAACACCCCACATTCCCTGGCGAGAAGGTCGCTCGTCTCGAGGTCGCGATGACGCGTGAGTGCGCCGATCGCGAGGTGGTTGCCCGCGTCGCGCACGTACGACAGGTCGCGGACCCGGCCGACATCGACGAGCACCGACGGCGTTGCGAGCCGCAGCTTCATGAGTGGCAACAGCGACATGCCGCCGGCAAGGAACTTCGCGTCCTCACCGTGCTCGCCGATCAGCGAGATCGCTTCTGCAGCCGTTCCGGCACGCACGTAGTCGAACGCCGCGGGGATCACTTGGCCGCCCGCATGGTCTCGGCCGCGGCGAGCACCGACTTCACGATGTTGTGGTATCCGGTGCAGCGGCAGAGGTTGCCCTCGAGGCCGAGCCGCACGTCGCGTTCGGTCGGGTTCGGTATCTCGTCGAGCAACGACACCGCCGCGAGGACCATCCCGGCCGTGCAGTAGCCGCACTGCAGGCCGTGGTTCTCGTGGAACGCGGTCTGCACGGGATGCCACTGCTCGCCCTGCGCGAGGCCCTCGATGGTGGTGATCGCCGCGCCGTCGGCCTGGGCCGCGAGCATCGTGCATGACTTCACCGATTCACCGTCGACCAGGACGGTGCACGCGCCGCAGCTCGATGTGTCGCACCCGATCTTCGTGCCGGTGAGGCCGCACGACTCGCGCAGATATTGCACGAGCAACGTCCGGGGTTCGACCTCGTGATCCTGCGCCGCGCCGTTGACGCTCATTCCGATCCGCATGGCCCGGAGACTAGTAGGAAGCCGCGGCTTGTCGCCGTGAGCGAAGCGAACTGGCCGGAGTCCTGAGCGTCAGCGAGGCGGGTATCCCGCCGAGCCGCGAAGGCGACAAAGAGTCAAAGAGTTAGAGCTTTTCCAGTATCGGTACGAGCTTGTCGATGGGGACGAACGTTGCTCCGATGAGCTTGCGGTCGGCGAACGCGACCTTGCCCGCGGGGTCGACCACAAATACCGAGCGCCGCACGCCGATCAGCGGTGCACCTACGCCGTACGCCTCGATCGCCGTCTTGTCGACATCCGCGAGCAGCGGGAACGTGAAGCCCTTCTTCTCGGCCCAACTCTCGTGACTGTCGACGTCCTGGGGCGAGATTCCCAGCAACACCGCGCCCGTCGCCTCCAGATCGGCGAGGTTGTCGCGGTATGAGCACATCTGGCGCGTGCAGCCGGGCGTGTCGTCGCCGGGATAGAACGCGATCACGACCTTGCGCCCTCGGTACTCCGAGAGCGTGTAATCGCGCTTCGCGCCGTTCTCGACGCCCGGCAACGTGAAGTCCGGTGCGTC
Organism: Actinomycetota bacterium; assembly: GCA_030774075.1. Classification (GTDB taxonomy): domain Bacteria; phylum Actinomycetota; class Acidimicrobiia; order IMCC26256; family PALSA-610; genus PALSA-610. The sequence continues at coordinate 5,359 of JALYLU010000260.1, forward strand.
CTGTCCGACCTCGATCATCTCTGCCGACCTCCCACCCGTATACGGACCGACGGTCCGTTCGGTTCGCCGACCCTACGTCGCCTCATGCCGTGACCGCCTCGAGCACGGCATCGGGGATGTCGAAGTTGGCGTACACGGCTTCGACGTCGTCGTGATCCTCGAGCACCTCCATCAGGTGCAGTACCGTCTTCGCCTGGCTCTCCTTGTTCAGCTCGACCACGGTGGTCGGGATCATCGTGAGATCGCCTGCCTTCACCTTGTAGCCGGCTTGCTCGATCGCGGTGCGGACGGCGTGGAGATCGGTCGCCGGGGTCGTCACCTGCCAGGTGTTTCCACCGTCCTGCACGTCTTCGGCGCCCGCGTCGGCGGCCACGAGAAGCAGCTCGTCCTCGTCGACCTCC
>JALYLU010000260.1:5769-7093 GCA_030774075.1 Actinomycetota bacterium
GTCGACGTCGACGATGCCCTTGCGCTCGAACTGCCACGACACGGCGCCGGGTTCGGCGAATGAGCCGCCGTTGCGGCTGAAGAGGTTCTTGATCTCGGCCGACGTGCGATTGCGGTTGTCGGTGAGCGCTTGCACGATCACCGCGACCCCGCCCGGCGCGTAGCCCTCGTACGTCACCGACTCGTAGTGGACGCCTTCCTCCTCGCCGGTGCCCCTCCGGATCGCCCGCTGGATCGTGTCGACCGGCAACGACGCGTCGCGCGCCTTTTGCACCATGGTTCGCAGCGTCGCGTTGGTCGCGACATCACCGCCTCCGGCGCGCGCCGCGACCTCGATCTGACGGATGAGCACCGCGAAGAGCTTCCCGCGCGCCTGGTCGGCCGCGCCCTTCTTGTGCTTGATCGAGTGCCATTTGGAATGACCGGACATCAGCTGACCTCGTTGACGAAGAGTTGATGGAGACGAAGATCGCCCGAGAGCTCGGGATGGAACGACGCGAACCAGAGGTCGTGCGCGCGTCCGAGAACGGGCACACCGTCGAGCTCGGCGAGCACCTCGACGCCGCGGCCGACACGTTCGACGACGGGTGCGCGGATGAAGACCCCGGCGAAGTCGCCGTCGGCGAGCCCGCGTACCGTGAGCGGCGTCTCGAACGACTCGCGTTGGCGGCCGTAGCCATTGCGGCGCACCGTGACGTCGAGGACGCCGAGCGGCGACTGGTCGGCGCGACCGTCGATCACCTCGGACGCGCACAGGATCAGTCCGGCGCAGGTCGCGAACGCGGGCAGGCCGTCGCGTAGCCGGCGCGTCAACGGTGCCCGCAACCCCGACGAGTCGAGCAGCTTGTCGATCGTGGTCGACTCGCCGCCGGGCAGGAAGATCGCGTCGATACTGTCGAGCTCCTCGGGTCGCTTGACGAGCGCGACGTCGGCGCCGAGTACGGTCAGCGCTTCAGCGTGCTCGCGAAACGCGCCTTGCAGCGCGAGGACCCCGATCTTCACCTGGCGGCCTCCGCATCACGCGGTCACCAGCCCCGTTCGGACAGCTTCACGTCGAGCGCGCCGATCTCCTCGCCGCGCATGGCCTCGCCCAAACCGCGGGAGACCTTGGCGACGATGTCGGCGTCCTCGTAGTGCGTGGTCGTCTCGACGATGGCGCGGGCGCGCTTCGACGGATCGCTCGACTTGAAGATGCCGCTGCCGACGAACACCGCCTGCGCACCGAGCTGCATCATCAGCGCGGCGTCGGCCGGCGTGGCGATGCCGCCGGCGCAGAACAGCGGCACCGGAAGCTCGCCGCGCTCGGCGACCTCGTCGACCAGGTC
>JALYLU010000261.1 GCA_030774075.1 Actinomycetota bacterium
GTGCCAATGACTGCGGGCCGCGGCTGTTCGCGATCACGACCCTTCGGCCGGCTCGCCGCGCAAGGTCAGCGAGCGCTTGGCCGATGTTGCCGGCGCCGATGAGCCCGACGGTCTCAGGTCGATCCGTCACAGACTGTTCTGATTGCACGCCGTCCCTCTCCTTGGTCGCTCGTCGCGGTGGCAATGGCCATGCTTGGTTGGGATCCGCCTCCGAACGCGCCGGCCATCGGCCATCACGGAATCCGAGGCGCCGTCACACGCCGAGAGCGGCGCGTATTGCCGCGACGCCGGCAGGCGTACCCCGCTCGTCGCTCAACCCTCCGTACGGTACGACGAACCCGGGCGTACCGAACTCGAAGCGGCGCCCACCGGTGCCAAGCGTTCCGGCGTCCACGATGTCATAGCCGATCGCGTCCAGGAACGCGGTCACCGCTGCCTTGGCGGTCGGGTCGTCCCCGGCGATGGGCAGGGCGCTGCGATCGGTCGCGCCGGCCGGGCGGGCCAGCGCGCGAAGGTGCCAGCAGGTGATGTTGTTGAACACCTTGACCACGTGCGCGGTACCCAGGCGTCGCTGGAGCACCTCGCTGCTGGACAGCGCGCCGTCGTACAGCTCAGGTATCCGTCCGTCGCGCTCTGGGATGTAGTTGATCGTGTCGAGGACCGCCTTGCCGGCCAGCGGCTCCACCGGTACCGCGGAGTAGGCCCTGGGCGGGATGCTCACCACCACGAGGTCGCCCGCGGCCGCCGCCTCGGCCGGGGTAGCGGCCCGGGCGGGTTGCCCCAGCTCCTGCACCAGGTCCTCGAGGGTCTGCGGTCCGCGCGAGTTGCTCAACACAACGTCGTATCCCGCAGCGACGGCTAACCGCGCCACCGTGCCGCCAATGCGTCCACTGCCGATGAAGCCGATCGTCATAGCGCTGCAGACAGCGTCGTTCGCGCGGGCCGTCGTCGCATCCGCCACCGCACAGTGCGAATGGCCAGTCGGGCACCCGTCCTTCAGAAGCCGTTCTGGTGCATGATCGGGAGCAGGATGTCTCGGTCGGCGTTCATTCCGGCCTGGTTGGGATGGACGGGATAGGTCGGTGGGACAGGCGCGAGCGGCTCGACCCATCGCACGGTGGGCGCCTGGCAAGCGTCATGGCCGATGCTGGGCGTGTAGGTGTCGACGTACAGGCCGTGGTTGGCGACGGTCACGGATTTGAGCATGGCGTTCAACTGCTTCTCTTTGTCCCGCAAGTAGGGAACGTCGCCGTCGGTGACCGGCATCTGCGGGAAGCAGCCCACGCCAGTGTCGGGCAGAATGTCGAGGTAGCCGAGCAAGAAGATCTTGGCGTGCCGGGACCGGGATCGGATGCCTTGCAACACCGAGGCGACCTTCGGTGCCGTCGCGTTGATGCGATCGCTGATTTGGTCATCGCCATTGACGACGTACTTGTCCTGACACGGCGTTCCCGAGTTGACCGGGCTGATGCAGTTCTGGATGATCTCGGTGAAGCCGATGTCGTTACCACCGATGGTGAGGCTCACGGCCCGGGTGTTCGAATCCAATGCGCCGAACTGAGGCGGCGGATTCGGCGACGGGGAGACGCTCTGAGACGACGTCATGTCTTTCGTTTGAGCGCCGCTGCAACTCACGTCACGGAAGACGGGCAGATTCAGGTTCGGGGCGACCAGATGCGGATAGTTGTGATCGGACCGGTAACAGCCCGGCGGGTTGTTGTCTTGCACGGCGTTGGCCGGTGCCGCCGAGTACGAGTCGCCCAACGCCACATAGCTCTGCGGAGGTGTGCGGCCCGTCATCCCGAGTGTCACCAGCGCGGCCAGCGCCAGCAACAACGGCGGGGGCGCCCACTTCCGCCACCTCACCACACCCAACTGAACCATTATCCGCCTCCCGACTTCGGCGACGCAGTTGTTCTTCCCGCCGCCCGCTCCGTCCAATCAGCCAGGAGCGCCTCTTCTGCACGGAGACACCGGCGGAATCGCACCGCAATCGTTGTCCTCGGCCGTTTGACCACGCCGTTGGCTGAGCGCAATGCTGATCTCCCGCAGGACCCGGAGGTGGCGATGCCCGGTTCCGGCACCCCGCCCGAGGTGCACACGGCGAAGCGGCCGTCGTCGCCACTCGCGGGACCTTACGGGCACCCCTTCCATCCGATCGCGGTGACGTTGCCGGTAGGCGCGTTCGTCTCCTCACTCGTGTTCGACGTGCTGACCCTGACGCGCGCGCACGGGCTGCCGTATCTCGTCGACGGTGCGTACTGGCTGATCGGCGTCGGGCTCGTAGGCGCATTGCTCGCGGCCGTCTTCGGACTGATGGACCTACGGGTCATTCCGCGCCGAACCCCTGCGTTCCGGACGGCGGTCAAGCACGTCGTTCTCAACGCGCTCGTCGTGAGCCTGTTCTTCGTCGGGTTCCTCTGGCGTGCCGGCGACCATCTCGAGCTCGAGCAGACGCGTTGGGGTCAGCTGGCGTTGAGCGGTGTCGCGGTATCGCTGCTCGTCGTATCGGCATGGCTGGGCGGGGCGCTCGTGTACCGATTCGGCGTACGCGTCGCCGCCGAGCACACGCAAGCCGACGGCTTTCGCTCGGACGCGCGCGCCGGGCCCTGAGGGCGAGGCTGTCGCACCTTCGCCATCGAGACCGCGACGCGTACAAGATCGGGAACGGCGTCGGGCGCGGGCTCGCGGTTGCCGGTCCGATTCTGGGAGAATGAACGTGTGGCCACTTCGACAGACGCGCTGATCGGTCGTTCGCCGTTCCCACCGATCGCCGACTACGGCTTCATCTCGGACTGCGAGTCGATGGCGCTGGTGGCACCCAGCGGCAACGTCGAATGGTTGTGCTTACCGCGGGTCGATTCGCCGAGCGTCTTCGGCGCGCTGCTCGACCGGCACGCGGGCGGGTTCCGGCTCGGACCGGCCGACGTCACGGTGCCGGCCGCACGGCGATACCTGCCGGGGACCATGATCCTCGAGACGAGTTGGGGCACGGCAACCGGGTGGTTGATCGTACGCGACCTGTTGCTCATCGGTCCCTGGCACCACGAGAAGGAGCGGTCGAAGACGCACCAACGCGCGCCAACGGACTACGACGCGGACCACGTACTGCTGCGTACCGTTCGATGTGTGAACGGTGAGGTGCAGGTGACACTCGACTGCGAGCCGGTATTCGACTACGGGCGCCTGTCGGCGAGGTGGTCCCACACAGACCGCAACTATCAGCAGGCCGTTGCGTGCGCTGCTGACGTTCCGCTCGAGCTCACGCTCACGACCGATATGCGCATCGGCTTCGAAGGTGGCCGGGCAACGGCGCGCACCTTGTTGAAAGAAGGCGACACTCGGTTCGCCGCGCTCTCGTGGAGCGAGCACGAGCCGCCCTTCACGTTCGAGGAGGCGTACCGACGGCTCGTGTGGACCGCACATCATTGGCAGCACTGGCTCGCGCGGGGAAGGTTTCCCGATCATCCTTGGCGGACCCATCTCGAACGCAGCGCGCTCACGCTCAAGGGATTGACGTTCGCTCCCACCGGTGCGTTGGTCGCAGCGGCAACGACGTCGTTGCCCGAAACACCGGGCGGCGAACGGAACTGGGACTACCGCTACACGTGGATCCGCGACTCGGCGTTCGCGCTATGGGGATTGCACACGTTGGGCTTCGATTGGGAGGCGAATGACTTCTTCTGGTTCATCGCCGACGTCGCAGAACGCGACACGGACCTACAGGTCGTGTACGGAGTCGGCGGCGAACGTCACCTCGACGAGCGCACGCTCGACCACTTAGGCGGCTACAACGGAGCTCGTCCGGTCCGCATCGGCAATGCCGCGTATTCGCAACGACAGCACGACGTGTGGGGAACCGTTCTCGACTCCTTCTACATCCACACGCAGTCGCACGACCGTCTCGACGAACGCATCTGGCCAATGCTCAAGCGTCAAGTTGCGTGCGCGCTCGAGCACTGGCAGGAGCCGGACCGAGGTCTCTGGGAAGTGCGCGGCGAACCAAAGCACTTCACATCTTCGAAGATGATGTGCTGGGTTGCAGCCGACCGCGGCGCCAGGCTCGCACGCATCCGCGACGAACCCGCGCTCGCTCACTCCTGGCAGGCGGCCGCCGACGAGATCCACGCTGAGATCTGTGCTCGAGGAGTGAGGCAGGGCGTCTTCCGCCAGCACTACGAGACCGATGCCCTCGACGCCTCGTTGCTGCTCCTGCCGATGGTCGGTTTCCTTGCTGGAAACGACGCGCGTGTGCGGTCCACGGTGCTCGCCATCGCCGACGAGCTCACCGTCGACGGCCTTGTGCTTCGCTATCGGGTGAAAATGACCGATGACGGGCTGACGGGTGAGGAGGGGACGTTCACGATCTGTTCGTTCTGGCTCGTTTCCGCACTGATAGAGATTGGTGAGCACGCATGGGCAAGGGCGCTCTGTGAGAAGCTGCTGTCGTTCGCCAGCCCGCTCGGCTTGTACGCCGAGCAGCTCGACCCACTCAGCGGGCGGCACCTCGGGAACTTTCCCCAGGCGTTCACGCACCTCGCGCTGATCAACGCCGTGATGCACGTCATCTCCGGCGAGGAGGTGATGGCCGCGGCGTCCGCCACGCCACCGGATTAGATCGTGCATGCGCCGCCGCGCTCGTCCGAACGCCTCACCTCCCGTCCCAACGCGTTCTGACCGATGGTCTCGGGCCGGCGGAATGTCAGCCGACGGGCGTGAGTTCGTAGATCGCGCTGGAGTCGCTGAAGTAGACGGGTTGGCCGGGCCGGGTCTCGACCGAGAGCACGCCGGTGGGATGGTCGTAGACGATAACGTCGTTCACGACTGCCGTGCGCGAGGAGTTGAGCGTCAGGCTGTGAAACTGGCCGTTGTTGAACGTACTGAACAACAACCTGCCGTTGATGCCGGCGCCCAGGCCGCAGTTCCAACAGAAGGCGGTGCCGGTGATGCCCATGGCGCTGCCGTAGAAACGCACGGGCTGCCGGCGTGGGGTTGGGCCGCTCTGGTTGGTGTTCTGCGGAGCGTCCGGCGGTGTGGCACATGTGGCCTCGGGACCCCAGGAGTAGTTGCCGCCTTTGAGGATGCGATCGACCTCGTCGTTGCATTCGGGACCGTTGTCGTCCAACCACAGGTTGCCGTTGCTCGGATCGAACGTGAAGCCAAACGAGTTGCGGATGCCGTAGGCCCACACGAACCTGCCGGCGAACGGGTTGTCGGCCGGGACGCCGCCGTCGGGCGTCATCCGCAGCACCTTGCCCGCAAGGTTGGTGTTGCCGTTGATCGTCTGCGCGTTGGCGGCGTTCCCGTGTTCGCCGATCGCGACGTACAGGTTGCCGCCGGGTCCGAACTTGATGCGTCCGCCGTTGTGGTTGGACCCGATGTTGGGGTCGTCCATGATGACCTGTTGCGATGTGCCGACCCCCTGCGAGAGCGTGATCTTCAAGACCTGATTGCGTTCGCCTCCGACGTTGCGACTCGCGTAGGCGTACAGGAACGGGCTGGACGGATAGCCCGGATGCAACGCCAAGCCGAGCAGGCCCTGCTCGCCGCTCGTGATCACGTTGGTCACCGTCCACACGAGCGTGTCCTGGTTCGTCGAGAGGTCGCGCCGGCGGATCTCGCCGGTGAACCGCTCCGCGTACCAGATCACATGGTTGTTCGGATCGATCGTGAAGCCGGCTGGGAAATCGAGCCCGGTGATCACCGCCTTCGCATGCGGGAGACCGTGACAGCTGGTCAGAGTCGTCGACACCACGAGAACCATGGCGAACGAACCGAGAGTGCGCAGCGACTTGCCCACGGACGATCACGTCTCCCGTTGTCGAGGTTGCGCAGGATGCTAGATCGCGCGCCGAAACGTTGACCGCGCGGTCGCCGTCGACGATTACGGCACCGGCTTTGCGTCGCTCGCCTACCTCCGGAACCTCCCCGTCAACGAGCTGAAGCTCGACCGGTCGTTCCTCGCCGATGTCACCACCGACGGGCGGGCTCGCTCGATCGTCCAGTCGACGGTGGACCTCGCCCACTCACTCGGCCTGCGTATGGTCGCCGAAGGCGTCGAAACGGCCGAGACGCTCGAACTGCTGGTAGCGATGGGCTGCGACGAGGCGCAGGGCTTTTACATCGGCCGCCCGGTCACCGCGGCCGAGGCGGCGGAGACCGCCCGCGAGACACGGGCGACCACGACGCCGGCACAGCCCGTCCGGTAGCCCAAGACCTCAGCCCGCTGGGTCGGGCACGTAGAACTGCGCGGCCCACTTGCGGAACGGGAGTATCGGCCCGTCACCGTCGGCGAGGGCCGGGCTGCGCACGTGGATCTTGTTGTCGAAGATCACGTTGTCCTCGGCCATTTGTTTGCGCAGATCGCGCACGAGTGCTTCGCCGACGCGGCGCGTCCTGTCGAGCGCCTCGGCGTCGTGCCCAACCTTCTTGACCTTGTAGACCTTGACCGATTCCGTCCACTCCCAATCGAGAGGAGTGGTCGTCGAGAGAAACATTGAGTCGATGATCCCCGAGAACCGCGCGACCGAGAACCCCGGGCCCCAGCTATCGGTGTCGATGCGTCCGGGCTGCGGGCCGCGCGGCGTCGCATAGTCGACTCGGGCACGAATGTGGTTGAACCAACCGTCGTACGTGATGCTCTCGATCTCGGGCACCGTCGCCGCGCCGTGCACCGTCTTCAGGTGCACGAAGTCGGGTCCGTTCTCGGCGAGCTCCTGCCATGGGCAGCGCACGTTCCAGATGGCTTCGATCGGCTCCGTCCACTCGTCGTTCATGTACTCCGCGAGATCCGGAATGTCCCACAGGGGTTCCTGCTTGGGGTCCGGGTGGTACCAGAACATCACGAACCCGTTGACGTCGAGCGCCGGGTAGGAACGGATCCGCGCTTTCGCGTTCGTTCGATCGCTGTATGGGATGCGCACGTTGCGACCGTCGCCGTCGTACTCCCACCAGTGATACGGGCACACGAGGTTGCAGCCTTCGACTCGACCGCCGAGCGCAAGGTTCGCGCCGAGGTGTGGGCAATAGGCGTCCATGACGTGGGGGAGGCCCTGTTCGTCGCGCCACAGGACGAGGT
>JALYLU010000262.1 GCA_030774075.1 Actinomycetota bacterium
CACCGCTCCGAGCGGCACCGTGTCACGCAGGCCGCTCGGCCGCTCGTGCACCGCGACGCAGACGCGGTGGTCGGCCTCGCGCACATAGAGTTGCGCACTCTCGAGCGTCGCCTCGGCGAGGCGCGCGAGCACCGGACGCGCGGCATCGGGCAGCCCGTGGCCCGCCACCGCTCCCCATGCCGCGAGGCGCCGGCCGAGCACGAAGCGCCCGTCCCCGTCGCGCGCGAGCACACCGTGGCGTTCGAGGGCGACCGCGAGCCGATACGCGGTCGGGCGGGGAAGGACGGTCGCGCGCTGGAGCTCGGCGAGGGAGCAGGGCCCGCCGCGCGCCACCGCGTCGAGCACCAGGACCGCGCGATCGACCACCTGGATGCCACTTGTTACACTGACCACGTAGTGATACTAGCGTCTCATATACTGAGACAGGAGCGCCTCATGCCGAAGGCCCAAAAGACTCTTTCCGAGAAGCTCTGGGAGCGCCACGTCGTCCACTCCGCAGCCGACGAGCCCGACCTCCTCTACGTCGACTTGCACCTCGTGCACGAAGTGACGTCGCCGCAGGCGTTCGACGGTCTGCGCGCCGCGGGCCGACGCGTGCGCCGACCCGAGCTCACCGTCGCGACGATGGACCACAACGTGCCCACCGCCGACCTCGACGAGCCGCTGAGCGATCCGATCTCCGCGAAGCAGATGGACGTGCTCGCGCGCAACTGCGCGGAGTTCGGCATCCGGCTCTACGGAATGCGCGATCCGGGGCAAGGGATCGTCCACGTCATCGGACCGGAGCAGGGCCTCACCCAGCCGGGCATGACGATCGTGTGCGGCGACAGCCACACCTCTACCCACGGCGCATTCGGCGCGTTGGCATTCGGCATCGGCACGAGCGAGGTCGAGCACGTGCTCGCCACCCAGACCCTGCCGCAGATGAGGCCCGGGACGATGGCGATCACGGTCGACGGCAACGTGCCGTCGAGTGTTTCGGCCAAGGACATCGTGCTCGCGATCATCGCCCGCATCGGGACGGCTGGTGGCATCGGCTCCGTCCTCGAGTACCGCGGCTCGGCGATCCGTGGCCTGTCGATCGAGGGCCGGATGACCGTGTGCAATATGTCGATCGAAGCCGGCGCCCGCGCCGGCCTGGTCGCCCCCGACGACACGACGTTCGCGTACGTCGACGGCCGGCAGTTCGCACCTCGAGGCGCGGAGTGGGAACGCGCGCTCGACGACTGGCGGGCGCTCGTGACCGACCCCGACGCCGCTTTCGACAAGGAGGTGTTCATCGACGCGGCGACGCTGCGACCCCACGTGTCGTGGGGAACAAATCCTGCGCAGACGATCCCGATCGATGACGCCGTTCCCGATCCCGACGCCTTCGGCGACGAATCGGCGAGAGATTCGGCCAAGCGGGCACTCGTCTACATGGGTTTGAAGGCGGGCACGCCGATGCGCGACATCGCGGTCGACACCGTTTTCATCGGCTCGTGCACGAACTCGCGGATCGAGGACCTGCGGGTCGCGGCGAACGTCGCTCGCGGCCGGCGGGTCAAGACCGGCGTAAGGACGCTCGTGGTCCCGGGCTCGGCCGCGGTCAAGGCCCAAGCCGAGTCCGAAGGCCTCGACCGGGTGTTCCGTGAAGCCGGTTTCGACTGGCGCGAGCCGGGATGCTCGATGTGCCTGGCAATGAATCCCGACAAGCTCGCCCCGGGCGAACGTTGCGCGTCGACGTCGAATCGCAACTTCGAAGGCCGTCAGGGCAAGGGCGGGCGCACGCACCTCGTCTCGCCCGCCGTCGCGGCCGCGACCGCGATCGCCGGCACGTTCTCGACTCCGGAAGACCTGAACTGATGGAGAAGGCCTGAACTGATGGAGAAAGCCTGATGGAAAAAGTAAGTGTGATCACCGGGCGCGGAGTGCCGCTGGTGCGCTCCGACGTCGATACCGATCAGATCATCCCGAGCGACTGGCTGAAGCGCGTCGAGCGCACCGGCTTCGGCGAGGGATTGTTCTCGGAGTGGCGCGAGAACTCCGATTTCGTGCTCAACCAGGCGCGCTACGCGGGCGCCAACGTTCTCGTGGCCGGCCCGAACTTCGGGAACGGCTCCTCACGAGAGCACGCAGTTTGGGCGCTCATGGACTATGGGTTCCAGGCGGTGCTCGCGCCGCGCTTCGCGGACATCTTTCGCAACAACTCCGGCAAGATGGGCCTCGTCGTCGCGGCGATCCCCGAAGCGGCGATTCACCGGCTCTGGGAAGCGATCGAGGAAGACCCGAATCTCGAGATCGTCGTCGACGTCGAGCGCAAGCGGGTCGCCGCGCCGGCGATCGACCTCGACGTCGCGTTCGAGCTCGACGACTTCACGCAGTACCGCTTGCTCAACGGCCTCGACGACATCGGCCTGTCATTGCGCCATGCCGACGCGATCGAAGCGTACGAGTCGACGCGGCCCGCCTGGCTGCCGTCGGCCCGCGCCTAGCGCCCTGCGACGGCGCTCAGGCGGCGGGCTCGTACACGTCGACCATCTGCCGCGCGACCCATACGTCGGCGAGCTCGTGCGCGAGGTCGACGGTGTGCGCGCTGGCGGCCAGGTACTCGAAGAAATCGATGACGCTCATCACACGCCCTCCGCAGGATTGCCCGATGTCGTTCTTCGCACGTTCAAGTTTCGAAGTTGGGAGATTGTTCCCGCCCGTGGCCCTGCTTATGCGACCGTGGGCCGCGTCGCCGCGACCACGGCAAGCTCGCGCCACTTCCAGAAGCACTCACAATTCTGGAATCCCAGGTCGTTCAACCAGGTCAGATGCTGTTCGACGGCGACGAGCTGATTGGACGGGTCGTCGTCCGCGGGCGTGCGCCCGAGTGCGGCGAGAAATTCGAGATGGAGCGCTTCGGTGGGGGACGCCACGTGTTCGGCGTTCACGAAGAGCCCACCCGGACGCAAGATTTCGAACACCTCGCCGTAAAGCGCGCGTTGGCGAGCGGGCGCGCAGTGGTGGATCGCGAAGCTCGACACGACCACGTCGAAGCCGCCGAGCGTGCTCGCCAAGGGCTGGTCGAGATCGTGCCGGTCGATCTCGACTCGAGTGTCGCCCGTGAAGCGATCCCGGGCGCGGCGCAACATCTCATCGCCGAAATCGAGACCGATGCCGGTCGCGTCCGGTCGGGCCGCGAGCACGAGCCCGAGCGTGATTCCGTCGCCGGTCCCGAGATCGAGGACCCGCTCGACCCGAGCCGGTAACAGCTCGCACAGGACTTCGAGCGCGTCGACACGGTGCGGGAGCGTGTCGCGCTCGCGCAAGTAGGCGAAGGCGTGCTCCTCGTTGACCCACAGATTCACGGTCACGTCATGGGCCGACCGTGGTCTCGCGGGCCTCGTCGCGGTCGCGCAGGCGGACGAGCTTGTTCACCGCGTTGAGGTACGCGCGCGCGGAGGCTTCGACGACGTCGGTTGCGACGCCGCGACCCGTCACTTTGCGCCCTTCGGCGTCGACGGTCACTGCGACCGCGCCCAGCGCGTCGGCGCCACCGGTCACCGACGACACCTGGAAGTTGCCGAGAATCCCCTGCACGCCCGTCGCCTCGCCGATCGCCGCGATCGCCGCGTCGATCATGCCGTCTCCGGTGCCGCTGGCTTCGATCTTGCCGTCGGCATCGGTGAGCACCACTCGTGCGGACGGTGGGGTGCTGGTGCCGCCGCGAACCTCGAGCTCGTGCAAGCCGTAACGATGTACCTTGCCGCTCCCGAGCTCCTCGGCGAGGATCGCCTCGAGGTCGGCGTCCGTGATCGCGACCTTCTTGTCGGCGAGTTCCTTGAAGCGCACGAACGCGCTGTTCAGCGCGTCGCCCTGCACGTGGATCCCCATCTTCTCGAGCGTGTCGGCGAACGCGTGGCGACCCGAGTGCTTGCCGAGCACGATCTGCGCCGCTTCCTGGCCGACCGTCGAAGCGTCGATGATCTCGTAGGTTTCGCGGTCGGCAAGCACACCATGCTGGTGAATGCCGGCTTCGTGCGCGAACGCGTTGCGACCGACGACTGCCTTGTTGTACTGCACGTGGTAGCCGGTCAGGCGCGCGACCATGCGCGAGGTGCGGGCCAGCTCCTCCGTGCGAACGTTCACGTCGACCGCGTCGAAGTAGTCGCGCCGGGTCCGGATCGCCATCACGACCTCTTCGAGCGCGGCGTTGCCGGCCCGCTCGCCGAGCCCGTTGACGGCGCACTCGACCTGACGCGCGCCGTTCGAGACGCCGGCGAGCGAGTTCGCGACCGCCAGGCCGAGATCGTTGTGGCAGTGGGTCGAAACGACGAAATCGCCCCGCACCGTATCGATGACGTACTTGATCAACCGCCCGTAGTCCTCCGGTACGGCGAAGCCGACGGTGTCGGGGATGTTCAGCGTCGTCGCGCCGTTGTCGACCGCGATCTGGCACACCTCGCACATGAAGACGGGATCGGAGCGGTACCCGTCCTCGGGCGAGAACTCGACGTCGTCGACGTAACCCTTGGCGCGCGCGACCGCCGCCCCGGCTTCGTGCTTCACCTGCTCCGGAGTCATGCGGAGCTTCTTTTCCATGTGAATCTTCGACGTCGCGATGAACACGTGGATGCGCGGCTTCTCCGCGTGGCGAACCGCCTCCCACGCCCGGTCGACGTCTTTGAAGCCCGTGCGCGAGAGGGCGGTGATGATCGGCCCCTTCACCGCCTTGGCGATGGCCTCGACCGACTCGAAGTCGCCATCCGACGCGATCGGGAAGCCGGCTTCGATCACGTCGACGCCGAGGCGGGCGAGCTGGTCGGCGATCTCGAGCTTCTCGGTGACGTCGAGCGAGATACCGGGCGACTGCTCGCCGTCTCGAAGGGTCGTATCGAAGATCCTGACCGTGTCCATCTGTTCACCTCGGGGGTTGGGGGTCGGAGGCCGCGCGGTTCGGAGTTGGGCGGCAAGGGGTGATCGCCGCAACGAAAAACCCTCCGGCCGGTCGGCACGGAGGGTCGAGCGCGAGCACCAACGGGCGCTCGCGCCTACATAAGGAGGAGGTTCAGCAGAGCTGCGGAAGCCGTTGTCTCCTTGCGCATAAGTCGCTCCAGTGTGTCAGCGCCGACCGCGTTCGTCAAACCTTCGGTCGGCAGCCACCGGCCCGCGCATGAGAGAATTCGCCGGATGGAACACTCCGACGGGCCGGCCGATGCATAAGGCGATGAAGCGGGCGCTCGGCGCCGGAATCCTCGGCGGCGTCGCATATGCGGCCTGGCGCGCCTGGAGCGCGAGGGCTCAGGAGCGACCGCGAGGCGTGGAATGGTCGACGGCGCCGTTCCCCTTCCCGCCCGTTCCGCGCGACGCGTCCGCCGCGCCGGCCACGCCGGCCACGCATGCCCCGCCGGCCCCGGCTGCCGCGCCGCAGCAATGGCTCGAGCCGAACGCCGACGGCAGCTGCCCGCCGACCCATCCGATAAAGGCGAAGCTCGCGAGCGGGATCTACCACTCGCCGGGGGGCGCGAATTACGCGCGCACGAAGCCCGACCGGTGTTACGCCGACGAGGCCGCTGCGGTCGCCGACGGCCTCCGGCCTTCGAAGGTCTAGCGGCGTCAGCCGAGGTCGATCGCGCGAGCCGACTGCACGCCCTCCTGGCGCGCCACGTGCTGGACAACATCAGCCGGTACCGCCGTCTCGGTCGCGATCACCATCAACGCGGCCTCACCGCTCGGGCTCTGGCCGACGTCCATGTTCGAGATGTTGATGCCGGCGTCGCCGAGCACCGTACCGACGCGACCGATCAGGCCCGGGCTGTCGTCGTTGTGCACGACGAGCATGTGCCGCGCCGGCGGGAGGTCGACCTGGTGGCCGTCGATCCCCACGATGCGCGGCGCCTGGTGTTTGCCGAACAGTGTTGCCGCGACGTGCGTGCCCTGATCGCCGCGAACGACGATGAGATTCACGTAATCGCGCGCGTCCGACGACTTCGTTTCGCGCACCGAGATGCCGCGTTGTTCCGCGATCTGCGGAGCGTTGACGTACGACACCGGCTCCGTGACAACGGGGGCGAGCACGCCCTTCAACACCGAAAGGGTGAGCACGCGGCAGTCGTAGTCGGCGATCTCGCCCTCGTACTCGATGTTGAGTGTCGACGGCGCGCCTCCGGCCAGACCCGTGAACAGTCGCCCGACCCGCTCGGCCAGCGGCAGGAACGGCCGCACGCTCTCGGAAGCCTCGGACGCGGCGACGTTGACCGCGAACGGCACGAAGTCGCCGCGCAACGCGAGGATCACCTGCTCCGCGATCGTCTCCCCCGCCTTGTCCTGGGCCTCGGCGGTCGACGCGCCGAGGTGTGGTGTGACGACGACGTTGTCGAGCGCGAACAGCGGCGACTCGGTGGTCGGTTCCTTTGCAAAGGTGTCGATCGCGGCGCCGCCGAGCCGGCCGTCGGCGATGGCGGCCGCCAGTGCGTCCTCGTCGACGATGCCGCCGCGGCCCGCGTTGACGAGACGTAGGCCGGGCTTGGCGTGGGCGAGCACCGACGCATTGACGAGGCCGACCGTCTCCGGTGTCTTCGTGGCGTGAATCGAGACGAAGTCGGAGGTCGCCACCAGCTCTTCGATCGTCGGAACGAGCGCCACGCCGAGCTGACGCGCCCGATCCGCGCTGACGAACGGGTCGTACGCGACGAGCCGCATGCCGAACGAGTGCGCGCGTTGCGCGACGAGCACGCCGACGCGTCCGAGACCGACGATGCCGAGCGTCTTGCCGTGCAGCTCGACGCCTTCCCATTTCGAACGATTCCACGCGCCGGCCTTCAGGTCGGCGTTGGCCTGGGGAACGTTGCGTGCCTGCGCGAGCAGGAGCGCGAGCGTGTGTTCGGCCGCGGACAGGACATTGGATTGGGGGGCGTTGACGACCATCACCCCTCGCCGTGTCGCCTCGACGACGTCGACGTTGTCGAGCCCGATACCGGCCCTCCCGACGACGACGAGTTCAGTCGCCGCTTCGAGCACTTCGGCCGTGACCTGCGTCGCGCTGCGGATCACGAGCGCCCGCGCGCCCTTGACCGCTTCCAGCAGC
>JALYLU010000263.1:0-4540 GCA_030774075.1 Actinomycetota bacterium
AACCAGGGCATGGACGCGGTGCGGAAGCTCGAAGAGGACGTCCGCGTGCACGGCGCTCGGGCCACCAACTGCTGGGGCACCGGCCTCATCCCGCAAGTGCCTCTCAACGACAAGAAGATGTATCCGATCTATGCCAAGTGCATCGAGCTCGACATCCCGATCTTCGTGTACGCGGGCGTGCCGGGGCCGCGCATTCGCTTCGCGCCGCAGGAAGTCGCGCTCCTCGACGAAGTGTGCTGGTTCTTCCCCGAGCTCAAGATCGTCACGCGCCATGGCGGCGAACCCTGGACGCAGCTCATGGTGAAGCTCCTGCTCAAGTGGCCGAACCTCCACTACTCCACTTCTGCGTTCGCACCCAAGCACTACAACAAGGACATCATCGACTTCGCGAACACACGCGGCGCCGACAAGATCATCTACGCGGGCTACTACCCCATGGGTCTCGACATCGACCGGATCTTCGCCGAGCTGCCGCACGTGCCGTTCCGCGACCACGTGTGGCCCAAGTTCCTGTACGAGAACGCCGCGCGCGTCCTCGACCTGTAACGGCCGGGAAGACGGGAGGATCGTGGGGCCGCTCGACGGCATCAAGGTCATAGAGCTGCCGAACATCGGGCCGGTGCAGTTCGCCGGAATGTTGCTCTCCGACTTGGGCGCCGAGGTGCTGCGGATCGATCGGGCGGCCGATGTCGCGACCGGACGCTCCGTCGCCGGGGGGAACGCGTCGCCGTATTCGGTGATCGACCGCGGGCGCCGCAGCGTCGGGGTCGACCTCAAGCACCCCGGCGGCGCCGATGTCGTGCTGCGGTTGTGCGAGCGCGCCGACGTGTTGCTCGAGGGCTTCCGGCCCGGCGTCGCCGAGCGGCTCGGCGTCGGTCCGGAACAGTGCCGCGCCCGCAACCCGCGTCTCGTGTACGCGCGCATGACGGGATGGGGTCAGAGCGGTCCGCTCGCGGGCGATGTGGGCCACGACGTGAACTACCTCTCCGTCGCCGGCGTGCTGTGGCACCTCGGTCCGGCTGGTCACGCGCCGGTGCCTCCCATCAACCTGCTCGCCGATTTCGGGGGCGGCGGTTCGCTCGTCGTGACGGGCATCCTCGCCGCCCTGGTCGAGCGCGGCCGCTCCGACCTAGGTCAGGTCGTCGACGCGGCGATGATCGACGGCAGCGCGCAGCTCATGAGCATCTTCTTCGGCATCGACGCCATGGGCGGGTGGGGTCCGCGCGGCACCAACCTCCTCGACGGCGGCGCCCACTTCTACAACGTGTACGAGACTGCAGACGGCGGCTACGTCTCGCTCGCCGCGTACGAGCCGAAGTTCTATGCCAACGTGCTCCGCTTGATCGGCCCGCTCGGCTTCGACGACGTCGAACCGGCGCAACAGATGGACATGACCCAGTGGCCGGCGCTGAAGCACCGCCTGGCGACCCTGTTCCGCACCAGGACGCGCGACGAGTGGGTGGTCTTCTTCGCCGGGACCGAGGTGTGCTTCGCACCGGTGCTGCCGATGTCGGAGGCGCGTACCCATCCGCACAACGTGGCGCGTCAGATGTTCGTCGACGTCGAAGGCGCGCCCCATCCCGCGCCTGCGCCCCGATTCAGCCGCACCGGGACTGCCGTGCAGGGCGCACCCGTCAAGCCCGGCGCGCACACGGACACGGCGCTCACCGACTGGGGATTCGAGGATCGCGAGATCGCGGACCTGAAAGCCGACGGCGCGATCGCGTAGTGGCGCGCCCGCTCGGCCCTGTTGGCCGGACGTTGTGAGATCCGGCAAGCTGGGCGCATGAGCTCACAGTCCGGCAACGGCACGATCGCGTTCATCTGCGCGATGCCGATCGAGCTTTCGCCGCTCGTGCGGATGCTCTCGCTCACGGAGACAGAGGTGAATGGCACGAAGATGCACGCCGGAACACTCGCCGGCCGCGCGGTCGTCGCCATCGTCACCGGGATGGGGACGAAGCTCGCAACCGAAGGAACCACGCGCCTCCTCGACGCGGTCACGCCGCGATGGGTGCTTGTCGTCGGCATCACCGGCGCGCTCGAGAGCGAGACTCCGATCGGCACGCTCGTCCTACCCGAGGTCGTGGTGAACAGCGAGACCGGGAGCGAGCACCGCCCGGCGCAACTCGGCGATGGACGACCGCACGGAACCATGTGGACCACCAACGGGCTCACCACCAGCCTGGACGACCTCGCGCGGCTTCGCGCGCGCGGCGTGGTGTCGCTCGACATGGAGACCGCGGCCATCGCCGAGTGCTGCGAGGCGCGCGGGATCTCGTGGTCCGTGTTCCGCGTGATCTCCGACCGGGCGAACGACGGCACCGTCGACGAGGAGGTGTTCCACCTCAGCAACCAGGACGGCACGCCGAACCCCGCGGCGATCGAGCGATACGTCGCCGAGCACCCCGAACGCCTCCCGCTCATGGCGCAAATGGCGGAGAATGCCGCGCTCGCCACGCGCACCGCGGCCGAGGCCGCGATCCGTGCGGGCGCGTATGTCCGATGACCACACTCGGCGGCGTAACCGTGCAACGGTATGGCATGACGACGAACCCCCCGATTACTTGCCCTGCGTGTCGCGTGATCGATCGTGCGGACGGCATCGAAGACGGCAATCTGTACAAGATGGCCCACTTTCACGCACGCAGCGAGAGTGCGCTCTTCCGCGGAATCATGCACGCGCAGGACCGACTCGCCGATCGGATCACCGCCTTCGCGGGATCGCTCAGGTTCGTCTATATCCATACCGCCTGGTTCGCGGTGTGGATTGCGATCAACGTCGGCGCGATCGGTGTTGCTCGAGAGTTCGACAAGTTCCCGTTCGGGTTGTTGACGATGGTGGTGAGTCTCGAGGCGATCTTCCTGGCGACGTTCGTGATGATCACCCAGAACCGTCAGGGCCGGCGAGCCGACATTCGCAGCCAGATCGACTTCGAGACCAACTTGCGATCCGAGATCTGGTCGGTGCACATCGGCTCCGCCCTCGGCATCGACGTCGAACACGTTGAAGAAGTCGTCCGCAAAGCGATCGCGGGTGCGCGCTCGGAGCTCGACCGGCAAGCATGACGATCGG
Organism: Actinomycetota bacterium; assembly: GCA_030774075.1. Taxonomy (GTDB): domain Bacteria; phylum Actinomycetota; class Acidimicrobiia; order IMCC26256; family PALSA-610; genus PALSA-610. The sequence continues at coordinate 3,077 of JALYLU010000263.1, forward strand.
AAGTCGCGACGGACGAGATGACAGACATCACCGACGACTACATGCACGAGATGCTCGGGAAGGCGAAGGGTTACACGGCCGTCTTCTTGAAGGCTGCCGCTAACTACGACGCGCCCGGCGCCGACGCGACGATCTTCGAGCACGGACGGCGCAACTTCGCGCTACGCGCCGGCGGCGTGTTGTCGATCGTGTGCCCGATTCTCGACGACAGCCCATGGAGCGGAATCTGCATCTTCGACGCACCCGTCGACGAGGTCGTGCGCATCATGGACGGCGACCCCGGCGTACAAGCCGGCGTGTTCACCTACGAGGTCCACCCGGTCCTCAGCTTTCCCGGCGACGCGCTCCCGCACTGACTACAAAGGACGTCAGGCGTCGGCCGCGATCGCCTGGCGGGCCTCTGAGAGGCGGTACCGGCGACGCCACAGCGAAGCTCCCATCGACGAAGGGTCGATCGTCCGCGCCGGCGCGATCCGTTGGTCGAACGGGAGCGCGAGAAGCATGCCGACGATCGCCACCATCGACAAGGCGACGTTCTGGCCCCACGTCTGATGGCCGAGGTAGAGGGAGGCGACAAGTAGCGCGGCGGGCCAGATGTACAGCCAGGTGCGCCTCGTCCCGTACGCAATCGCGAGCGGCAACGGCCAGTACAGGTACTGAGTCCCGAACCCGGCGGTCGTGACGAGGAACATAAAGAGGACCGCGAGCATGAAGACCCCCGGCGCGGCCCGGCGCCATACCCAGAGAACCGCGGGGAGCGCGAGCACGAACAGGACGACGGCGACGCGCTGCTCGCGCACCTGCAACGCGCCCGTATAGCCCACGATGCGCTCGCCGCTGACCATGCGCACGACGCCGGACCAGCCCCAGGTCCCGACGAATGACCGGTAGCCGAGGATGATGTTCGCGTCCTTGTGGAGGTGGCCATTGACGAATACGGGCATGGTCACGAAGAGCGCGACCGGGAGCGCGAGCGTTGCGGCGACGATTGCAGGCCATCGAGCCGGACGCGTGGCGCGGAAGACGGCGACCGCGAACAGCGCCGGCCACGTCTTGATTGCGATCCCGAGCCCGACGAGCGCGCCTGCGGCGACATCCGCACGCCGCTGCAGACATACCAACGCGAGCAAGCCGCAGGACAACGCGATCGGGTCGAACTGACCGTGCCAACCCGCGACCAACAGCGCGATCGGATTCACTGCATATTGGAACGCGCGCAGCCGTTGCCGCGACGTGGCGAGCGCGGCGACCAAAATCGTGTTCAGCCCTTCTGCGAGTATGACGGGGATCTTGTCGGCGGTCTCCCACGGCAGGTGCAGATGCAGGAGCGCCGTCCAGAGGTATGGCATCGCAGGTAGGAAGTTCCACTGATACGGAACCGCGGCGACGAGCGCATCTTTGCCTTCGGCGGTAAACCTCGCGACGCTATGGAAGTTCGCAGCCACGTCGAGAGGCGTGTGACCG
>JALYLU010000263.1:4550-7053 GCA_030774075.1 Actinomycetota bacterium
TCCGCAGGCCGAGCGCGACGCAGACCGAGAAGGAGATCGTCGGCGACCACCGCCGCCGCGACGCCACAACCGTCAATGCCGCGCCGCAACTCAGAATGAGCATCACCGACGTGACCGTCGACATCGTCACGCCGAGAGCCCGCAGTTCATCGACGCATTCTTACATCGGCGTGGAGCCAGCTGGTCGACGCTCGAGGCCAGGTGGTAGATGCTCAAAAGGCCGGCTCGTCGACCCTCGAACGGAGAGCGCGACAGATCGTCGGAGTTCACGGCGCGGTCGTTGTCGTCGTCGCACGCGTGGTCGAGGTGACCGCGCCGACGGTCGTAGACGGCGACGGCGGTCGCGTCGTCGGCGGAGGAACGGGACGCGGAGCGGTCGACGCAATCGTCGTCGTCTCGGCGGGAACCGTCGCCCCGGTGGTGGAGGTCGTCGCCCCGGTGGTGGCGGTCGTCGTCGGGGCAACCGTGGAGACCGGCTCGACCGGGAAACTCGACACCGCGACAGTGGTGGTGGTCGTCGCGTTCGTCGTCGTCGACACGGCCGGAATCGATGTGACCACCGTCGCCGGTTCGGATTTCGGGTGACTCGTCGTCAGCCGCACCGCCCGCGATCCTCCCGGTGCGCCACCGAGCACGAGCGCGCCGACGCACACAGTCGCGAGACCGAGCAGCCCGGCGCAGGCGCGCCAAGCCCGCCCCGTGCGTGCCTGCTGGCGGGATCGCTCCATCGCAAGCTCATCGACGGTTTGCCGCCCGACTTGACGCTCTCAGTCCGGCGTGACGGTGTCGACGGCTTGCCAGCAGTACCACGCGACCAGTGAACGGTACGGCCGGAACCGCTCTCCCTCCGACGCGAGCTGCTTCGGCGTCGGCGTCGCGTCGAGCCGGTACATACCGGCGAAGCCGCTACGCACGCCGAAGTCGAGGACCGGCCACACGTCGAGCCGTCCCATCTGGAACATCAAGAACATGTGCGCGGTCCACTCGCCGATGCCGCGTACGAGGACGAGCTCGCGTACGACCTCGTCGTCGGGGAGTCGCGCGACCCGGTCGAGCTCGACGAGACCGGCTTCGACCTTCTCGGACAGATCGCGGATCGAGGTCGCCTTCGCGGTCGACAGACCCACGCTCCGCAGGGTCTCGAAGGGCAGCGCGAGGACGGCATCGGGCGTCGGCGGGCCGTCGAACAGTGCCTCGAAGCGACCATGGATCGCGGCCGCGGCCCGGCCCGCGAGCTGCTGGTAGCAGATCATCCGCGCGAGCTCGGCGAAGTGCGGTCGACGCGGGCGCCGACGATGGAGCTCGGGGACACCGTGTTCGCGCAGCATGCGCGCGAGCACGCGGTCGCGACGCGCGAGCACCCGCGCGCCTTCCTCGACCGCTGCCTTGGTCGCCATGGCCTGTGAGTCTGCCCGATGGGCCTGTGGGTCTGCCCGATGGACCTGTGCGTCTGCCCGATTGAATTGTCAGTCTGCCTGATCGGGATAGACGAGGAGCGCGTCCGGATCGATCGAGAGGCGCACACTGTCGCCGACCGCCGGCGCGTCATGCGGCGCAACGACGACGGTCAAGGGGGGGCCCGACTCGGAAGCAGTCGCGAGCTCGACGCGCATACCCGTGAACATCGCGCGGACGACCGTCGCGTGAATCGGGCCCGCATCGTCGATGCGGGCCCCGTCCGGCCGCACGACGGCCTCGACCGCGCCCGTTCGCGTCTCGGCGCGAGCTCGAATCGGTCCCCACGGCGTCTGCACCAACCCGTCGTGGACCTCGGCCGCGACGATCGGCCCGAAGCCGAAAAAGCTCGCCGTCCACGCGTCGACCGGCGCTCGCCACACGTCCGCAGGCGCGCCCACCTGAACGACGCGGCCGTCGCGCATGATCGCGACCCGGGTCGCGATCGCGAACGCCTCCTCGTGGTCGTGCGTGACGTACAACGCCGGGAGCGCGGCCCGATCGAGGATCGCCCGGATCTCGGTGAGCAGGCGCCGCCGCCAGACCCGGTCGAGCGCGCCCAGCGGTTCGTCCAGCATGAGGAGCCGCGGCGAGACGGCCAGGGCGCGCGCCAGCGCGACCCGCTGCTGCTCGCCTCCCGAGAGCGACGCCACCCTGCGGGCGCGCAGATCCGCGAGCCCGACCAGCTCGAGCACCTCGTCGACCCTCCGGGCCCGCGCCGCACGATCGCTCGACGTCATTCGCAGCCCGAACTCGACATTGCCGGCAACGTCGCGGTGCGGGAACAGCGCGTATTCCTGGAACAGGTAGCCGCAGCTGCGCTGCTCCGGAGGCAGATCGAGCCCGCGTGCGGTGTCCAGCCAGACCTCTGCTCCGCATGTGACCCTCCCGCGCTCTGGCCGCAAGAGTCCGGACGTCAGGCGCAGCACGCTTGTCTTTCCCGCGCCCGACGGCCCAGCAAGCGCCAGGCATTCGCCTTCGTCGACGGATAGGCTCAGCTCCAGATCGAGTGCGCCGAGCCGCGCGTGAACGTCAACTTGGAGCACTT
>JALYLU010000264.1 GCA_030774075.1 Actinomycetota bacterium
CCTCGCCGCCTTCGGCGGCGGTTTCAGCGGCGGGCTCCGGCGCGCGTTGACGACCTTCTCACGCGTGGCGTTCTGGTGCGTCGTCGTTCTCGTCGCGACCGGTGTGTTCGCATCGTGGCGCGAGGTCGGGTTCACGATTCGCGGCTATACGAGCACGAACTACGGTCACCTCCTCCTGATCAAGCTCGGCATCATCGTCGGGCTCGTAAGCCTCGCGGCGGTCAGCCGGTCGATCGTACGCAAGCACCAGTCGGCACCGCTCGACGCCCCCGACCGTGCGATCGCCGATATCGACGAACGGACCGTCGCCGGGCTGCGCCGCGCGGTCGCGGGAGAGGTCGTGTTCGGCATCGCCGTGCTCGCGGTGACCGCGATGCTCGTGAACGCCCAACCCGCACGTAGCGCGATCGCGCCGAAGCTGTTCTCCGGCAGCGTGAGCGCGGGCACGGGCGAGAGCGCGATGACGATCAACGTGACGATAGATCCAGCTCGCGTCGGGCTGAACACCATTCACGTGTACACGCTCACGCCGAAGGGCGAAGACCTCAGCGTCCGGGAGATCTCGGCCAAACTCGTGAGTGCCGACCGCTCGACATCGGTTCCGGGGAACCTCGTGCGCGCCGGTGCGAATCACTTCCTGACGAACGGCGCCACGATTCCCACCACCGGGAAGTATCAGATACTGCTTCAGGTGCTCCAGGTACGCAACGGGCGCTTGATCGACACCGCGGGAGTGCTGACCGTCCGGATCGGTTGAGCGTTCCGCGCGCTTCTAGCCCGTCGCGCTCCTCGTTGTCGCGCTACTTGTTGTCGCGCTGGGCCTGTATGAGCTGCTCGGTCTGTTCTCGCTGCTCGTACACGAGCCGGATGATCCAGTAGCGCAGGTAGCGGGTCAGTGAGTTGCGGGCCCAGATCACGATCCCGACGACTGCGATGCCGACACCGATGAACGCGAAGGTCTCGGCGCGCAGAACGCTAAGAGCGTCCTTGCCGTCGAGCGCGCTCCACCAGGAAATGATCGCGATCACGAACCCGAGGATCGTCAGACCGATTCCCCACCGCGACCCGAGTCGCTCGGGATTGGCGCCCCCGCCCGTCACCTTCAGCTTGGCGACTTCGGCCTCGAACTGCGCCAGGCGCGACGACGACATCGTGCCGCCCGCACCGGTGTTCTCGTCGTTCATGACTAGGAGCTCCTCATTGGAATGAATCGACTACTGGGGCCGCATGATCGGCGCCAAGATACGCGTCGGCGAGCTCGCCCGCGATGCTCGCGGGCGGTCCGGTGTGCAAGAGGCGTCCGTGCAGCATGATGCCCGCGCGATCGGCGAGACCCATGATCTCGTGCGCGAACTGCTCCACGATCAGGATCGACAGACCCGACGCTGCGATCCGCCGCACGTGGTTGTACAGCTCCTCGACGATGATCGGCGCCAGCCCCATCGACAACTCGTCGATGAGCAGCACCGCGGGTTCGGTCGCGAGTGCTCGGGCCATCGAGAGCATCTGTTGCTCGCCGCCGGACAGGGTTCCCGCGGTTTGCTTGCGCCGCTCACCCAAGCGCGGGAACTGCGCGAACGCCAGATCGAGGACGTGGTGGTAGGAGCGACCGGTGTACGTCGCCATGCGCAGGTTCTCGGCCACGGTCAGGTTCGGGAAGATCCCTCGTCCCTCGGGGATCAGGCACACACCCGCGCGCGCGAGCGCATCGGAGGAAACGCCCGTGACGTCACGTCCGCAGATGAACACACCACCGGTGCTCGGCGTGATCTGGCCCGACGCGACGGCAAGTGTCGTCGATTTCCCCGCGCCGTTCGGTCCGAGCAGCGCGAATACCTCGCCGGGTCGCAGCGCCAGATCGATACCGTGCAACACGTCGATCCGTCCGTAGCCGGCGCGCACCGCGACGAGCTCGAGCACCGCCGCGGCGCTCGCGGCCCCCTCCGGCGCCGGACTCGGTTCGACGGCCGAGGTCACGACGCGGCCTTCGCGGTCCCGAGATAGGCCCGCTGCACCGACGGGTCGGCTTGGATCTCACGCGGCGTTCCCCGCGCGATGACGCGCCCAAAGTCGAGCACGCTGATGTAGCTGCATGCTTCCATCACGAGCGGCATGTCGTGCTCGACGAGGAGTACGGCGAGTCCATCCGCGGTGAGCTCGTGGAGCAGCACGCCGAGCGCGTCGGTCTCCTGTTCGTCGAGTCCCGACGACGGTTCGTCGAGCAACAAGACCTTGGGCTCGGTGGCGAGCGCGCGCGCGAGCTCGACCAGCCGCGCGCTCCCGGTCGGCAGCGCCTCGACCCGTGTGTCGGCGACGTGCGCGATGCCGACCCGTTCGAGGAGCTCGTCGGCGACCTTCCCGCAGTCGTAGCGCGCGGTCGCCCAACGTCGCCGCATCTCGAGCGCGACGAGCACGTTCTCGCGTGCGGTGAGGCTGCCGAACGCCTCCAGTCGTTGGAACGTGCGCGCGATTCCGAGCCGCGCCCTCCGGTAGGGACGACGACGTGTCACCTCGTCGCCGTCGAGCGTGACGCGACCGCGGCTCGGCGCCTGCAAGCCGGTGATCACGTTGAAAAGCGTGGTCTTGCCGGCCCCGTTGGGTCCGATCAGACCGGTCACGCAGCCCGCGGGGACCGAGAGCGAAGCGTCATCGACCGCGAGCAGGCCGCCGAACTGAACGGAGACTTCGTCGATCTCGAGCAGCCCCATTCATCCGCTCCTCGCGGCCGCGACCGCGCGCGGAACTTCGTTACTGATCCCGAGCTCGCGGTCGACGACCAGCACGTCGGCCTCCTCGAACGATCGCGTCAGGCCGAGTTCGCCGACCTCGGGTTCTGCTGCTGCCGCGGTCATCTCCTCGTAATCGCGCCGTGCGTCGTGACGCCACGGCAGCAGCCGGGCGAAGCCCTCCCCGATGGGCACGACCGCACCGGACGGGTTCGCGATGATGCCGAGGACCGCGAGGCCCGGCGCGAGGTAGGTGACTCCGATCCACAGCGAGATGTGCCAGTTGCTCTGGACGATCACCAGGAGCAGGCCGAAGATGCCGGCGAACAACGCGCCCGCCACGAAGCCGACTCCGCCGATGACGAGCGCGAGGACGATCGGGAGGCCGGCGATCATCTCGAAGCCCGTCGGGCCGTTCAACGTCCCCGCATTCATCGCGAAGAATGCGCCGGCAAAGCCGGCGATGCCGGCCGACAGGGCGAACACCGCGAGCTTGGTCTCGAGCACGTTCACGCCGACCGTCACCGATGCCGCCTCGCTGTCGCGCAACGCGACGAGCCGGCGTCCGAACGCGCTGCGCCGCAATGCCACGATGCCGATGCCACACAATCCGAAGACGACCGTCACCAGGATCAGGAACGCTCGCTTCGACGTGAAGTCGATACCGAGCAGGTGTACGGGCTGAACCGAGCGCTCCCCCGCGCCGATCGCGAACGGCTGGGAGTAGAACACCTCCTCGACCATCGCCGCGAATGCGAGCGTCGCCAGCGCCAGGTAGAGACCTTGCAGTCGCATCGCCGGGAACGCGAACAGCGCACCTACCGGAACCGTGACGAGCGCGGCCAAGAAGACCGCCCAGATACTGCCGTGCGCGCCGCCGAGACGGGCGTACGCGACGGCGCCGATCCCCGCGAACGCGAGCGGCGCCAGCGAGACCTGACCCGCCCAACCTGTGAGGGGGACGAGTGACAGCGCGACGAGCGCAGTGCACATCCCGAGCGCGAAGCGGCTGAGGTTGGTGGTATCGGTGGTCGACAAGACGAACCTGCTCAGGACCACGATGAAGACGAGCAGCGCAAGCATCCCGATCGCCGTGTCGCGCACCGAGGACACTCGCTCTACTCGCCGAACCTGGCCGATGCGCGCAAACTGGATCTCGGCGCGGGGCAAGAGCAACAGCACGATGAAGAGCATGATCGTGGGCAACGCGTCGGGCACATTGGTCCAACGCTCCGAGAACCTGAGGAACGAGCCCGACCATTGCGTGGCGAGCGCGAGGATCAACGCTCCGAGATAGGTCAGTGGCAGGCTGCGCAGGCGTCCGACCACCGCGGCCGCGAACGCGGTGATGATCAGGAACGTCAGGGTGGTGGTCGACATGTCGGCCGTTTCCGGTGCGAGCAGGATGCCGGCGAGCGCCGCGAGCGAACACCCCAATGCCCACGCGAAACTCGAGAGCACCGACGAGCGCGCGCCACCGAGCGCGGCAAGATCACGATTGTCGACCACGGCGCGCATGGCGATGCCGATACGCGTTTGGAACAACAAGATACGCAGGCCGATCGCGAGCGCGACGGCAACCACGATCGTGATGAACCGATGCCAGGTCAGCAACACCTGTCCGACGTGGAAGCCTTGACCCGCGAAGAGTGCCGGCATCGAGTGCGCGCTGTTCTGGTTCCAGAGCATGTTCGCCAGGCCGATGAACGCGAACATCAGCCCGACGGTGACCGAGAGCTGCACCACAAGCGCCTTGCCCTGCAGGTGGCGCATGATCGCCCGGTCGAGCCCGATCCCCAGCAGGGGCGCGATCACCAGCACCACGAGGGGCAGAACCAGCAGTTGCGGCAACCCGTGATCGACCGTGAGCTCCCAGTCGACGTACGCCAGGAACATGCCGATGGCACCCTGGGCGAAATTGAAGATCCCCGTGGTCGTGTACACGACGACGAGCCCGCTCGCCGCCATGGCGATGATGCCCGCGAGCGGGAGCGCCAGAACGACGAGGTTGGTCAGGCTCGTCCCGTCGACCGAGTGGCCCGCCCACGCGGTCTTGCTGACGAGGACGACGAGCGCGACCGTTCCCACCCAGACCAGCAGGTTCGACCACCGTTGCGACACGCCGGCCCTCCTTCGCGCGATCGACGACGAGCTCGCGCTAACCCTTGTACTCCTTGACCGGGTCGATCGAGAACGTGAGCGGCGGCTTGTTGTTGTCGCAGTCGAACGTTCCGGGTTCGATCGGGTCGATGCGCTTGAACTTGCCGCCGACCACCTGAACGCCGACGAGGCACGTGCTACCGATCTTGCGACCGACATCGATCTTGGGCACCATGCCGTTCCCGTCGAAGTCGTGCATGTTGCGGATCGCGGTCAGCAGGTTGGCACGCGTGATCGAGTTGGGATCGTCGTTGTGCGCCTTCATGGTGTCGTTCACGGCCCGGGCGAAGATCTCACCCGCGATCCACGCCTGGGCACCGAAGCCCTCCGGGTTCTTGGTGTACTTCAGGAAGGCATCGAGCTCCGCGTTCGAACCCTTGTCCTCGAACGGCAGGAAGTTGAGCCACACGTACTGGTCCTCCATCGCGTTGCCGCCCTCTTGAATGAGGCGCTTGTCGTAGCACTGCAGCGAGCAGTCCCACACCTTGACGGTGTCGGCGCCCTGAACCTGCGCCTCCTTGCGCAGCAGCACGGTCCCCTTGTAGTCGAGCCCGTTGCGGCCGTACGTCGACTTGTTCGACTTGATCGCCTGCGCGACCTCGGTGTAGTCCGTCTGGATCGAGAGCCCGCTCTTGCCGAACTCGGCGTCGCTCTTGATACCGATGCGGTTCTCGGCCCGGAAGATCGGCATCGAGGCCGAGATCGTCGACGGAAGGTCCTTCGGAACCACGAACACGCCGTGCATCGAGTTCGCGCCGAACTTCTTGAGGAAATAGTCGTACTGCGTGTATCCGACGCGCTCCGTCCGCAGGCCCGTGCCGCTGTACGGGCACCCCGCGCCGCCCGGCAAGGTGGCGAACGAGATCTTCGAGCACTGCTGCGCGACTTCGGTCTGGAGATCGGCGATGTCGGGGATCCCCGTCGCCACACCGGCCTTGTCCTTGCACGACTCCATCGCGCTCACGTTCTGGAGGAAGAGCGCGGTGGTGCCCACCAGCGCGACCGAGTTGCCGCACGCGGCGGCGACGGCATTGGCAGCGTCAGTAGGACTCAGCTTGGCGTCGCCCTGCTTGACCACGACCCGGCGGCACGCGAGACCACCCTTGGAGTTCATGTACTCGCCCCACGCCTTCACACCGTCCCACGAGCCCTTGAACAGGCCCGGTCGGACCGAATTGTTCACGTCGGCGACGACCGTGACCGTGATCGTCGAAGCCGTGACGCCGACCTCGGTGCTCTTGAGCGCCGCGGTCTTGCACACGCTGTTGGCCGGGGTCGTCGTGGTCGCACCTCCTAGACCGTTGCCGGCGGACTTGCCCCCGCTACCTCCACTACCGCAGGCCGTGACAACGAGCACCAAAGCCGTCGCGAGGACGCACCAACGCAGCCGCATTCTGTCTCCCCCAGGGTCGGTTGACGGGCCGAAGCGTACGGACATTGTGCACGCCTGTCGATCCGAAACGCAGTGCGGGCTTCGCGGACGTGCAGCACGGTTGCCGGACACGCTCGAAAGACGCGACGATTCGACCGCGGCCGATGCCGACGGCCGCGACTCTTCCGAAGGGCGCGACCATTCCGAAGGACGCGTCGAGAAGTGTGCCCTTGGCAGGAGCTGTCGAGCCGGGAGCCGTTGATGGCCGTCACCATTCCCGCGGCGCGCTACACGTCGAGCGCGTTCGCCGCCCTCGAAAACGATCGGCTGTGGCCGCGGGTGTGGCAGCTCGCGTGCTCGCTCGACCACGTGGCGAACCGGGGCGACTTCCACGAGCTCCGGATCGGACCGCTGTCGGTTCTCCTGGTTCGGGGCGACGACCTCGAGCTGCGCGCGTTCCAGAACGCGTGCCGGCACCGCGGGAGCGCGCTGTGCGAAGGGACGGGCCTCGGCCTGATCGAGCTCCGCTGCCCGTTCCATCGCTGGGCCTACGACCTGGCCGGACGCCTGCGAGAAGTGCCGTCGCGGCGGGAATTCGGTGTTCTCGGCCCCGATTCAGAGGACTTCGGGTTGGTCCCGGTGCGGGTCCAGACATGGGGCCCGCTCGTGTTCGTCAATCTCGCGCTCGACGCCGAGCCGCTCGCCGACTTCCTCGGCGCCGTCCCCGACGACTGCGCGTGGGCGCGGATCGACGAGTTCCGATGCACCGCCGCGGTATCGATCGCGGCG
>JALYLU010000265.1 GCA_030774075.1 Actinomycetota bacterium
TAGAGCATCTCCGAAGCCAGGTACCGGCCTCGGTGGAGCGCGGCGGCCTCCTGCGCGCCGCCTTCCATCTCGGCGTCGCGGTCGGTACCGCGACGAACTGACAGCTCAGGCGCGATCTCGACCCAGACTCGGAGGTCCCAGTAGGAATTGATCTCGGGCCTGCACGCGAAGACCCCGTCAACGAGAAGCACTCCATTCCGGGACATCCTGGTCTTGATGTCAGAGTGATCGACCTGCGTGAGTGGATCGACGCTGCACAGCGCGACGCGCCCGTCGCGGGCCGGATCAGATGGCTCCAAGAGCAGCCTGCGTACAGCCTCGCAATCGCACGCGTTCCGGTAGTAGCCCTCTCCGGACACCCGGTCGTAGAGGTGTGTCTCGCTCCAGGGCCGTTTGAAGTCATCGAGCGATGCTCGGAATGCGGGGCGGCCTCTCCGCGCAAGCCCGTGCGCCAACTCGTGACCGAGGCTGGTCTTGCCCGCCGCGGTCAGACCGTCGAGGGCGATCCGGAGCCGATGGTCGCCGCGCGCGTCGATCATTCGAACCAGTACGTCGAGTATGCGAGCTCGCTCGGGGCTGGGCGTCGGCGGCAACGGTTGCCGCCAAGTTGAGACAGAGAACTCGACGCTCGCGTCATGCATCATCGCGAGATCGATTCTCTCATCACGTAGTCGGAGGCGCTGACGCGACGCCGGCATCCGGAGCTCGTCCTCGCATCCGCTCGGCGGTCGCGTCAGACTGTCGTGTCGGGGCGACAAATGTTCGAAGACGACGCGCGACGACAACGACCACTTGACGACCTCGTCGGGGCGCTCTCTTCGACACCGCTGTTCGCACGGCTCGACCGGCCGCTGCTCGAACGACTTGCGAGCGCGATTCGGCCGCTCAGGGTCCGGGCCGGCGAGTGCGTCGTCAACGAAGGCGACGAGGGCGACACCTTCTACGTGTTGCGCTCGGGCTTGCTGGAGGTCGTCGCTGGTCCGGCATCGGAACGCGTCCGGTTGCTACGCGCGGGAGTGGCGTTTGGTGAGCTCGCGCTCCTTGGGAGCCGGACCCGTACCGCGACCATTCGAGCGTTGCGCGACAGCGAGGTGTGGTGCCTGTCACGCGAGGCGTTCGATGACCTCCTCGCGTCAGAGGCGGACTTCGCTCGAACCATGGTGCACGCGCTCACGCAGCTCGTTTTCGAGAGCCGGCCGCAACACCCGCCGCGCGGTGTCCCGTCCGTGATCGCGGTCGTCGCGCTCCACCCGAACGCCCCAACGCGCGCCGTTGTCGACGCGTTCGCGGCAACACTTGCACCCGCGACTGTGCACGCCCTGCACCCTCCGGAGGACGCCACGCCGTCAGGCTGGGCGCACACAGTTGAGGCAGCCGAACGCGATCACGACGTCGTACTGCTCGTCGCATCGCATCACCGAGACGAATGGTTCGCGTTCTGCATGCGCGAAGCCGACCGAACCGTCGCAGTCGCCGAGCGCTCCGCTTCGATCGCACCACTCGGTCCGACGTCGCGACCCGACCTCGTCTTGTTCGGCGCGGTCGGCGGCGGAGTCGCACGAACCCTCGCTCTCGTCGAACCCCGCGCGCATCATCTCGTCAGCCCCTACGATCAGCCTGCAGCCCTGGGGCGAGCCGTGCGCCGCATCACGAACCGCTCGATCGGGATCGTCCTATCCGGTGGCGGGGCGCGCGGCCTCGCGCACATCGGGGTGCTCGAAGCGCTCACCGAAGCCGGCATCACGATCGACCGGTTCGGAGGCGTGAGCATGGGCGCGCTGATCGGTGCGCTGGCAGCACGCGAGAGCTCGCCCAAACAGATCGCGGGCGATCTACGCCGCGAGCTCGTCGACCGACGGCCGTTCAGCGACTTCGCGATCCCCCGCATCGCCCTGATCCGGGCCCGCCGAGCGCGAGCGATGCTCGAACGGCTCCTCGGTCCCGCGAGGATCGAGGACATCGCACACGACTTCTTCTGCGTCAGCGCCGATCTCGTGTCGGCCGACGCGGTCGTCCACCGCTCGGGCCCGCTGGTCACCGCGGTCGGTGCGAGCATGTCGCTGCCGGGTCTCGCACCGCCATTACGCGACGGACCGAGAATCCTCGTCGACGGCGGCGTGCTCGACAATCTCCCGGTCGAGACGATGCTCCACGCCGAAGCGGGCCCGCTCATCGCCGTCGATGTCCTCGCCCGGGGGGTGCCGGGCGCGCGTCGGCCGAATCGAGGCGGCGAACCACGACTCCCGAGCCTCCTCGAGACGGTCGCGCGATCGACGACCCTCGCGAGCCGCCAACGCGCGGAAGCACAACGCACGCTGGCAACGCTTGCGATCGTTCCCGAGCTGCGTGACATCGGTCTGCTCGACTTTGCCCGATTCGACACGATCGTCGACGCCGGACGCCGCGCCGCCCAGAACGTCATCGTCGAGGCCCGAGCGCTCCTGCACCTCTAAAACGTCCGACGTCGGCGTCTCGGCCCGGCGTGAGGTTGTGTGCGCACCCGCACGCTCAGCGCTTGCCCGGCGGCACAGACCGGCCCGCGCCGCCGCTTCACCATTGCTGGAGATCGTGCAGCCAACGTCGTCTCCACGGTCCGCAAGCAAAGAGTTCATTCCGCAGCACACGTCGCTCGCAAGGAGGTGATTCACATGCGCAAGCAACTTCTGCACAGCCTGATCGCGGCCGGCACCGCCGCCGGAGCCGTGGCGTTCCTCATCACGCAGACCGCTCCGAGAACGTTCTTCTGATCGACTGAGTTGCCCATAATCCGAATCGAGCGCGAGGGGCCGTTGGAGCCCGCTCCAAATCCCCTCGCCGCTCGGAATGCCGAAGGAGCCCGTTGTGCTCACCGCAACCGTCCACCGCAACGTTCTTGCGCATCGCCGTCGGAGTTGTCGTCGCGGATCAGCTGACCAAGCTCGCCGGGACGTTCAACGTCGGTGGAGCGTTCTTGCCGGTGCACAATCCCGAGTACAGCCTCGGGGTCATCGCCGCACCGACAGTTGCGCTGGTCGCCCTGTCCGCGATCACGCTGATCGCGGCCGCGCGCTACGGCATCGGCCTCGCCCGCGCCGGCGGCATCCCAGCCTGGGTCCCGGGCGTCGTCATCGGCGGCGCGGCCTCGAATCTCTCGGATCGCTTCATATTCGGCGCAGTTCGCGACTTCATCCCGACCCCTGTGGTCATCTTCAACGTCGCCGACGTCGCCGTACTCTGGGGTGTCGTCGCTTTCGCCTGGTCGATGACAAGAGCCACGCTCACTGCGGTACCGGCTGACGGAACATGATGCCGTCTCTCCGAGCGCGTGCCAGACTGCGATCGTGGGGCTCGTGAACAACGACCTGCTCACCGATGCGCGGCGCGCGCTGGCGCGGGGAGACGTGCTGATCGCGTACGACCTCGCCCGCAGCGCCTTGGGCAACGATCCCGACGATCTCGACGCGCGTTACATCGTCGCGCTCTCGTTGGCGCGCTCGGGAGCCTCGGAACAGGCGGGCATCGAGGCCATCGAGCTTCGTCGCCGCGTGGCGACCTCCGAGGCGGCGACCCTCCAACTACGTGAGGACGCCGACGCGCTCGTCGCGCGCTTGGCGAAGGACGAGGCGCTCGCGTGCGACGGTCCCGAGCGCGCGCGCCGCGCGCTCGCGGCCGCTGAGCTCTACGAAACCGTCGCCAACCGGTACAACCGCTCGTACTCGTGCGTGAACGCCGCGTCTCTGTGGTTGATCGGGGGGAACGAGGCACGTGCGCGACGGCTCGCCGAGCGGACCCTCGACCGGCAGACGATGCCAGAAAACGATGCATACTGGCGGCTGGCGACGGAGGCCGAGGCTGCGGTCGTGCTCGGCGAAGTCGATCAGGCGCGCCAGGCGCTGCGCGCAGCGGCGGCGCTCGAGCCGGTCGACTTCGGCGCCCGGGCCGCGACCCGCCGCCAGCTCCGAGTGGTGTGCGCGGCGCGCGGAATGGCACTCGACGTTGCCGACCTGCTCGAGGTGCCGTCGGCGCTGCACTACTGCGGTCACCTGATCAACGGCGAGCCGCACTCGCTCGAAGGCGTCGCAGCCCAGGTCGCGCAGTTCCTCGATCAGCGCAACATCGGATTCGCCTACGGATCACTGGCGTCGGGTGCCGACATCATCATCGCCGAGCTGCTGCTCGAACGCGCCATCGAGCTGCACGTGGTACTGCCGTTCGGGCGCGAGGAGTTCGTAGAAGTGTCGGTCGCGCCCGCCGGCCCGGAGTGGCAATCCCGCTTCGATCGTTGCCTGGACCGCGCGGCCACTGTGATCTACGCATCCGACTCCGCCTATGCCGGCGACGACGAGCTGTTCAGGTACAACTCGCGCATTGCGATGGGTCATGCGCTCAACCGCGCCGCATTCCTCGGCGTCGACGCCGAACAGCTCGCGGTGTGGGACGGACAACCCGCTCGAGAAACTGCCGGCACGGCGCGCGACATCGAAGCATGGAGCCGTTCCGGCCACGCCACTCACGTGATACCGATCGCGCCCCGCCCCGCGCAGCCGGAGGATCAGCACCCCGCGCCGGAATCTGCGCGTGAGATCACCGCCATCTTGTTCACCGATCTGGCCGGGTTCAGCGGCCTGCGCGACGAGCACTTTCCCGTGTACGTACGCGTCGTGCTCGGCGCACTCGCCCAGGTCCTCGATCGCCATCGCGATGCGCTGCTCGGCTACAACTCATGGGGTGACGCGATCCAGGCGGTCCTCGCCGACGTTCCGTCGGCGGCTCGCTGCGCACTCGATCTCCAGCACGCCATCGGTCAGATCGACACGACCGACACCGAATTGCCGCTCGACCTCGCCATGCGCATCGGCGCGCACGTCGGACCCGTGTTGCATTTACGAGAACCGTTCAAGGGCGAGCTCACCTACTGGGGACGCGAGCTGACCCGAGCGGCGCGAATCGAGCCCCGAACGCCCGTCGGGGAGGTATACGTCACCGACGCGTTCGCCGCGCTCCTCGCGCTCGAACCGAACGCGGGCATCCGCTGTGAATACGTCGGGCAGGTCACGACCGCCAAGGACTTCGAGACGATCCCCATGTACCGGCTGCGCCGAGACACCGTACGTTCAGCGCGCGAGCCGCGGTAACTCCGCAGCTCTACCAGGTCGTTGCGAGCGTCCCATCCCGGCGCCTCCGCAGCGGTTGCGGGACGACAGCGCTGCCCAAGGTGTGTTCGGCAATCGGTGAGGATGCGATTCGACTTGCGATCGTCGACGCCCAGCGCACGAAGTGCACGAGCTCGTCAGCGTTGTTGGCGCGCAGCGGCATGATGTCGGGATGCGCGATGAAACGCGTGAGCACTCCGTGATCGGCGTCGCGGCCGATCGCGATCGCCAGCCGCACCGCCTTGGCGCCCCACGGCTCCGCCAGCAACCGCTCGAGCCCGCTCGAGACGTCGTCCGTCGGCCGCCCGTCGGAGACGAGCACCAACGCGGGCGGCAGCGCTCGCGGTTCCATCGGTGGGACGCGCATCTGTCGCGCAACTTCGACGAGCGCCGCGCCCATATCGGTGGAGCCTCCGGCGCAGAGCGCGACGGAGGCGACCTCCTCGGCGGGGGTCGGCGTAGCGATGACCCACTCGATACCGGTCGAAAACGCGAGGCACCGCACGAGGACCTGCGCATGGGGGTTGTCGGCGGCGACCTCACGCAGGCTCGGCAACGCGTCTCGGATGGCGCGGTTGAGCGCCTCGATCTTGCCGTCGGCGGCCATGGACCCGGAGCAATCGACGATCCAGATGAAGTGCATGGGCCGACTTGCAAGCCGGGAACCGGGGCGTGCACCGCCGGATGGCTCGTCCTCGATCGGGACAATCGACGACGGCGTAGAGACCGTGACAATCAAGATGTGCATCGCTGTCGGCGACAGCCCGAGCGACGTCTGCGCGTCGCGTAGATCATTGCCCAACTGCGCGGCGGAACGTTGCCGGCGGATCGGGTCCTTCGTCATCGCCCGCTCGATCACGGCCGCTACCGCGCCGGGCACACCGAGCGCGCGTAGGTCGGGCAGCTGCTCGGTTGCTATGCGGTACAACAAGGCGACGGGGTGTTCATCGTCGTCGTTCTGGAACGCGGCCTTTCCGGCGATCAGCGCGAAGACCGTGGCCGCGAGCGAGTACACCTCCGATGCCGGCGAGCTCGGACCTCCGTTCAGAACTTCGGGCGCTGCATACAGCGGCGTGAACGTGGGCGCACCGGACGTCAGGAGCGCCGGGTCGTTCTCGATGTGCGAGATCCCGAAGTCGGCCAGTTGCGGCTCACCGTATGCGGAGACGAGCACGTTCTCGGGCTTGATGTCGCGGTGCAGGACCCCGGCCCGGTGCGCGGTCTCGAGCGCGCCCGCAAGCTTGATGCCGGCGTCGACGGCTGCCTCCCATTTCATGGGACCGCGCCGGCGCAGCCTCTGCGCGAAGGAGCCACCCGTCATGTACTCCATGACCAGGTACGGACGATCGAGGGGGTCGAAGCCGGACGCGTAGACGTCGACGATGTTGGGGTGGCCCGACACTGCGCCCATCGCGAGCCGTTCGTGGTTGAATCGCGCGTGCGCGTCATCGTCGAACTGCAGAGACAGCACCTTGATCGCCACCTTGCGATTGAACGCCTCGTCGCGCGCGGCGAAGACGACGCCAAAACCGCCCCGGCCCACCACCTCGCCGACCTGGTAACCGGGCAACTCGAGCCGGCCGGGCGCGCTCGTGGGCGCGAAGCGCGCCTCGGATTCGTCGCGCTCCACCTCTACGCCTTGTAGTGCGAATCGAAGACGAGTGTGCGATTCCCGACCCGAACGCGCGTCCCGGGTCGAAGCGTCACGGCCTCCTCGCGAACCAGTCGCCTCCAGGTGGGCTCCTCCGGGTACTCGACGAACGTTCCGTTCGCCGAATGCCGGTCGACGACCTTGACGTCCCACCCGTCGAGCACCACGTACGCGTGTGATCGCGAGATCTTTCGTTGCGGATCGGTGAGAACGATCGGTGCGGCACGACCAGATTGCACCTCGGC